>JAKIVC010000012.1 GCA_021647245.1 Gammaproteobacteria bacterium | reverse complement strand
CATAGCGAGTTGGAACCACCTGATCCCATCCCGAACTCAGAAGTGAAACGACTTAGCGCCGATGATAGTGTGGGGGCTCCCATGTGAAAGTAGGTCACTGTCAGGCTTTTAATTTAAGAGACCCCATCCAATCGCTGGATGGGGTCTTTTTTTTGCCTGTTCGGCAGGCAAAGCGTGCCGGCCTTTTTACTTTTATTTGTAGGAATATTCTGATTTTCATGTCAGTTAGTGCTGTCGTTGTTGCTGAATACAGCGGTTTTTATGCTCTCAATTTCAACGTGACCTCTTCATTCTGTTGCCATTTATTTTAATAATATTTTTTATGTGGTGTTTTCGGTGTGCTTACAGCCGATAAAGCGCCATTGTATTTGGCCGCAACCTTGTTATGTTTAATGTCGGAAGAGGCGATACAAGGGAGTTTTCAAGGAAGAACCATAAGGATATACAGAGGGATGAACGTTGCACTAGGAGGTGCTACGGACAGGATGTCCGGTTTGGAGTGGTAGTTGTACTAAAGGTGACCGCATGGTCGCCTTTTTTTATGCCTGCTCGATACTCTTGTGATGGTATCAAGCAGAGGTAGAGTGAAGTCTATGGGTTATGAAACGGTCAAGGACGATGCACTATCGCCTTTGCGTGTTCCGTTGCTGTCTACATCAAAAGCAACATCGAGTACCCAGTGTAAGTTGTTCTCAATGGCCTAGTGCACCAAACCGCGTGCTCGATTTTACTGGGGTTGTTTGTGTTGAGACTGCTGAAAAAATAGCGCACCTCCTTTCTTCTGCCTATTGGCGTGTGGGCCTTCTATGCTCGAAAGGCGATGGAGTATAGAATCTTCTGTAGGCTTTTAAGCCCGATTATCCTGTCTTTCAGGCGAATTACATATACATACTGGTTGTGTTGCTTTACGGTGAGGTAATTTCTTTGAAAACATAGCTCGGATATTTCCTGTGTAATCAATAGGTAAGTGAAATTGTGTGCAATTTAGGAATTACTTGGGATAGATATAAAGGTGCTTTATGCTCATTCATGACTTTTTGATCCAGTCTGTGGCTAGTTTCCCTGAAAAAGAGGCCGTGATCGAAACCGGCCGACGGGTAACGTATGCCGAGTTGTTGAGGGATGCTTTAATTGTTGCGAGCTGGCTGTATCGCAAGGGCGTGGTTTTGGGTGACAGGGTAATTATCCTGGAAGATAAGCCCGTTAACTACATTACTTACTATTTTGGTGTATTGATAGCCGGTGGTGTTGTTGTTGCGATGAATAGCCAAACGTCTGTTGATGCTGTCGCCTATCAAGTGAAAAATTGCGGTGCATCATGTGTATTATCTGACGTGCCTTTTATTAAGTATTTTAAGCCACTGTTAAAGGGCACCACCACCTTGAAAGGCTTGCTATTAAGTTGCCACGATAAAGAGGTGTTGGGAGAGCTGTCGATTCAGTGCGATAGCTTTGAGGAGTTGTCAGAGAATAATGAAAATCCTGTTGTATTAGATATATCGATCCAACCATCTGATTTAGCTCAAATTATTTACACGTCTGGTACGACTGGTGACCCTAACGGGGTGATGCTGAGCCACGCTAATTTAGTGGAAAATACCCGGTCAATTGTTGAGTATCTGCAGTTGACCGAACGTGATAAGGCGATGGCAGTGCTGCCATTTTTTTACTCCTATGGTAACTCTCTACTACTGACTCATTTTTGTGTGGGTGGTTCTCTGGTGGTTAATCAAAGCTTTATCTACCCAAATGTAATTTTGAAAATGATGAAAGAGGAGCAAGTGACGGGCTTTTCTGGTGTGCCATCAACCTTTGCTATTTTCATCAACCGTTCAGCAATAAGGCAGTATGAATTTCCATCCCTTCGTTATATTTGCCAGGCTGGAGGTGCAATGGCGCCGGCTCTGGCCAAAGAGGTGAAGAGTATTTTGCCGAATACGGATGTCTATATTATGTACGGTCAGACAGAAGCATCTGCACGGCTCTCTTACCTTGATCCCGCAGACTTCTTTCGCAAAGCCGGTTCTATTGGCAAGGCGATCCCCGGTGTTGAACTAAAGGTGTTGAAAGATGATGGAACACCGGTGGCAGTCGGTGAGGTGGGCGAGATTGTCGCGGCAGGAAAAAACATTATGAGTGGGTATTGGAATAATCCTGATAAAACATCCGTTGTGCTGCGCGATGGCCTCTTATGGACCGGAGACTTGGCGAAAATAGACGAGGAGGGTTTTCTTTATATTGTTAGCCGCAAAAGTGACATGATTAAAAGTGGTGCCCATCGCATTGGTCCCAAGGAGATTGAAGAGGTTATTCATGAGTTACCGGGTGTGCATGAGGTTGCGGTCATTGGGATGCCAGATTCTATTTTGGGAGAGAGTATACTCGCATGCATTGTTTTGGCAGATCAGGGGGGCTGCTCTGATCGAGAGGTTAAGCGTTATTGCCGTGAAAAATTGCCACCCTATAAGCTGCCTAAAGAGGTCATTTTTGTAGACGAACTACCCAAAACGGCGAGTGGCAAAATACGTAAAAAGGTATTGAAGGAGCAGTTGCTCGCAGCGTCTCAGCAGAGTAGCTGACTACTCCACAGAGTGAGGTTCGGCTAAATAGCGCTGGCTGCGCATTTCATGTAGCCGGCTAATTGTGCGCTGAAAAGGGAAGGCGAGCCGCTCGCCCAGATAGAGGCTCTCGGGCTCTTGGTCAGCACTGACTAGCAGCTTGACGCGATGATCATACAGCGCATCGATAAGGTCAATGAAGCGCTTGGCAACACCATCATTTTCCACGTGAATACGCGGAATATCACTAATGATCACCGTATGAAAACAACGTGCAACCTCTAGGTAATCACTCGCTGAGCGAGGTGTTTGGCATATCTGCGGGAAGCGAAACCAGGCCACTCCGCCCGCTATCTTATGAGTAATTATCTCTCGACCATTAATCTGCAGTGGCCGTTGCGTGGCTGTTCCGCTAATCAGTGTGTTGAATTGTTGTTTCAATAATGCTTCAGTGCTCTCTTCTATTGGGCAGTGATAGGTTCCATCTTTTTCCAGAAGGTTAAGGCGGTAGTCAGATGTGCCGTTCATCTCAATAGATTCCGTGTGTTGTTGTAACAGGGTGATGGCAGGTAGGAACCGCTCCCGTTGCAAGCCATTTTGATAGAGCTTTGAAAGGGGGATGTTCGAGGTGGTTACCAGCGTTACACCATTTTCGAACAGAGCCTGTAGCAGGCCGGCCAGCAGCATGGCATCGGCAATATCTGAAACATGGAATTCATCCAGTACCAGTAGGCGAAACTGTTTGGCAAGGTTTTTGGCAACAATTTTTAGGGGGTCAGGGGTTTTGGGCAACCCTTGGAGCTCTGCATGTACCTGTTGCATAAAGCGGTGGAAATGGACGCGCCGCTTGTCATTAAATGGCAGGCAATTATAAAAAAGATCGGTAACAAAGGTCTTGCCCCGGCCAACACCACCCCACAGATAAATCCCGACTATGGGGTTCAGTGGCCGGCCCAGTAAACGTTGTAGCAGAGAAGGCTCGTGCGGCGCGAGCAGGCGCTGGTAGAGGTCATCCAAGCGAACAACCGCTTGTTGCTGAATCGCATCGGTATGCAGCCCTTTTTTCTGGCACGCTTGCAGGTAGTGCTGTAGTGGCGACACAATATACCCATTGTTGAGCGAAGCCGCGATAGGCAGAAAAACTACTTCGCTAATATTTTTGAAATGTCGTCTCATTGCCGAGGGACGGCTAACTAAGCCCCTTGTAGTGATCCTCCATGACAACATTCATAGAAATAACAATCAACCGTAATTTCCCTAATCCCCAGATAGAAACGCGAGATGATGTGTAAAGTGGACCCCATAGTCAAGACAAAAACCACCCGAGTTTAAGTTGTACTTTCCACTTCACACACAGCTGCACGGTGCTGTCCCGGTTCTGTCATTGCCTCTGGTTCGGCTTCCTTCCTGCCAAATAGGCCAATGGCTGCGTTGGGTCAGGAAAAGGATGCTACTTTTACGGTGCGTCTTGGTAGTAGATATCAACGCGGGCAATGTAGTTTACTTGGGCGGTAATTTTTGAAAAGCGTTGATTTACTGTGGTGCCATCTTGGATATTTGCCAATATTTTTAATGGTAGGGTGACTTCAATCACTATTTCGCCATTAATATAGTGCAGTAAAATGCGTTTTATATGTGTGGCTTCCGGCTCGTTTTCCCAGGCTTTTCGCAGTATTTTTTCAACCTCATCTCGCAGGGGTAATGTTGTGTTCGGGCGTGTGTGTTCATCATCTTCAGGGTCTATGTGAACCATCACATCATTGATCTCATCAAACTGGCTGATAAGGGTGGTGCGAACCACTTCGCTGATCTGGTGCCCCTCTGAAACAGTGAGGTGGGGTTCTACCTGAATATGTACATCGACCAGTGCATCGCCACCCATACGGCGTGTTCTGAGCATGTGCAGGCTGCAAACGCTGCTGATGTTGGTAATGCATTTTTCAATTGCTTTTACCTGCTCTTGGTCCAGTGCGGCATCGGTGAGTTCCTGGGTGCTTTGCCAAACTAGATCGGCGCCTACCTTGGCAATCATAATGGCAACCGCAATGGCAGCAATGGCATCGAGGTAGTTGAGGCCGAGCATGGCGCCGCTGATGCCGATGATGACAAAAACAGAAGAGATGGCATCGGTGCGACTGTGCCAGGCGTTGGCATGAAGCATCCGCGAGCGCAGTCGTTTAGCGGCGTGTGCGGTATATTGATAGATCGCCTCTTTAAGGATTACCGAGAGGGCAGCAATGGAGAGTGCAAGCCAGCCGGGTGTCAGTAGTGATGTGGGTTCAAATAACCGCAGGGTGGCATCCCAGGCGATACCGATAGCGACTAATATAAGGGTGCCACCAAGGATGATGGTGGCGATGGTTTCAAAGCGGCCGTGGCCGTATGGGTGGCCTTGGTCTGCCTCTTTGCTGGCATGTTTGGCGGCGTAGATAACCATGACGTCGGTCATAAGGTCTGATAGGGAGTGAATGCCATCCGCAATGAGTGCCTGGGATTGACCCAGCCAACCAAATAATAGCTTTAAAATGGCCAGCAGTAGGTCAATCGCCGATCCGATGAGGGTGACTTTTCGAATCTCCCGGTAACGCAGGTCATGTTGGCTGGAGGATTTATTAGACTGGTTGCTCTGCCCCATGAATTACGCTTTGCCTATTTCGATGGTGATGGTCAATTCGTTTGCTTCATCATCCTGCTTTATGTCAATGACTTTGTGGCCATTGATGCGACTCCAGGTTGGAATATCTGATTCCGCGCCGGGGTCAGTGCAGGTGATAGATAGTGTGTCGCCTGGGTTGAGTTTTTTGGCGGCATTTTGGGTGCGAATGACCGGCAGCGGGCAGAGCAGACGGCGTGCGTCAAGTGTGTGTTGGCTCATATGTACCATGCCTCGGGAATCTCTTCATCGCGCAGCGGTGTTACGGTCAGTGGTCTTTCTGTTCCGTCACGTAGCTGTAGGCAGACCGTGACAGCATCGCTGTTTTTATCTTTACTGAAACGCGCCACCAGGCGGGCAGCAAGCTCTATATCATCAGCTTGCATCTCACCATCAATGAGTACCAGCGGCCCAGGGCAGCTGACGGTGGTGAAGTGGTCGAACTGTTTTCGGTAGCCATCCATAAAGCGGTTTTCGCCATCTTCACGGCCAATAATAAGCTTGAAGTGGGGTTTGGGGCGAATGTGGCGGCCCACTTTAAGCAGCATGATGTCATCCATCTCATATTCGCGGCTGTTACGGGCATCCCAAAGGTCGACCAGCTTTTTGGAGTAGGACTCATCGGTGAGGAAGCAGCACCCTCCAGCGGGCTGGGCGTAATCTTTAAAGCCAAACTGGCTGGCCAGTGCTATCTGTGGTTTACGGCTGCGGCCATTAAAGTCATACATGCCATCGCGTGAGATCCACCCTTCTCGCTCCGGCAAGGTTTCGGGTAGATTTTTTGCGCAGAGTGGGCGCACCAGTATATCGGCAGCGCCTGACTCTCGACTGACTATGTTCATGGTGTCACGGCGTTGTGACATGGGGCGTTGGCCGACCACTTCACCGGTGATGATGAAGTCAAAATTGTTCTCTTTTGCCCACTCCCGTGCTTTGCTGACCATAAAACATTTGCAGTCTAGGCAGGGGTTCATGTTGGCGCCATAGCCATGCTTTGGGTTGATCAGCACCTCTTTGTACTCATCAATGACATCGATAATATGTAGTTTTATCCCCAGTTGTTCAGCTGACCACAATGCGTTGTTGCGTTTGGGTTTTGCTTTATCTTTTTTGCGGATGGCGTGGGTATGCCCTTCGACACAAAAGCCGGTATAAAAATTGATTCCCTCCACATGGATGCCTTGTTCCAGCATCACTTTAGCGGCGAGAAGCGAGTCGAGGCCGCCAGAGATGAGTGCGACCGCTTTACGTTGTTTTGTCATGGGATAGTGTGTGATCTTTTCGAGGGTTATTAGTTTAGCCTAAATGGCCTGTTTTTTCTTGCTGCCAATTTTAGGTTCTTTACCGGCCAGAAGGTTGCGAATATTGCTGCGATGTCGCCATAACAGCAGTGCGGACATGATGACGGTGATTACGGTGGTGATGTGGTCGCCGATAAAGAGCCAGGCATAGAGCGGGGCCAATACTGATGCGGTGAGCGCAGAGAGGGATGAGAGCCGGAAGGTGAATGCCATGATCAGCCAAGTGGCCAGAATGGAGAGGCCTACCATCCAGTTCATGGCGACCAGTACACCAAAAGCGGTTGCGACCCCTTTGCCCCCTTTGAATTTGAAGAATAACGGGTAGAGGTGGCCAATAAAAGCGGCGAAAGCGACCACCGCGACTACGGCGTGATCCATACCGATGATGAGTGCAATCAGCACCGGGATGACCCCTTTTAGAATATCGAAAAAGAGTACAGTTGCCGCGAGTTTTTTTCCACCAAAACGCAGCACATTGGTGGCGCCGGGGTTACCAGATCCCTGTTTGCGAGGATCAGATAGAGACAGCGCCTTGCATAGAATAATGGCGGAGTTTAGAGAGCCGAATAGGTAGGCGATCAGAATTAACAGGTAATCCATAGTAGGTGAACTTTGCTAGTTGTCTGTTGTAAAGGTGGGTATTATGGGGGATAAACCGAATTATTAATACCACCCCGTGTTGTCATACTGGGTGTTCTTAACAACACAAAAGCAGGTGCCAATGGACATTATCTATATTCGTGACCTTAAAATCGACACGGTAATTGGGGTTTTTGATTGGGAGCGCCAGATTACTCAGACCATCAGCTTTGATGTTGATATGGCAACGGATATTCGTAAAGCAGCCGCCAGTGATGAGTTGAGAGATACTTTGGATTACAAGGCAGTCTCAAAACGCTTGATTGAGTTTGTGAGTAGCAGTGATTTTCAGTTGGTTGAGACGCTGGCTGAGCGTATTTGTGAAATTATTATGGTTGAATTTAAGGTGCCTTGGGTGCGTTTGCGGTTGAATAAGAGGGGCGCGCTGCGGGGGGCGAACGATGTGGGGGTACTGATTGAGCGCGGAACCAAGGGGTGATGACCACGGTTTTTATCAGTGTTGGCTCCAATATTGAGCGTGAGAAGAACATCCATCGGGGCGTTGATGCGCTGCGCGTGGCTTATGGTGAGCTTAGCCTCTCTTCGGTCTACCAAAGCCGAGCCGTTGGCTTTGAAGGGGATGATTTTTATAACTTGGTATTGAGCTTTGAGAGTGATCAGTCGGTTGCGTCGGTTGCCACGACGTTGCGAGAGATCGAGACCCGCTATGGTCGGGTACGCAGCAGTACCAAATTTAGTTCACGCACTTTAGATCTGGATATTTTGCTGTTTGGTCAAGAGGATTATCGCGCACAGGGGCTGGATATTCCCCGGGCAGAGATTGCTAAGTACGCTCACGTGTTACAGCCATTGGCAGAGTTGGTACCTGAGCAGTGCCACCCCCTTTGTGGAGAGCGTTATCAGCAGCTCTGGACTCAATTTGAAGTGCCCGCACACACCTTGTGGCGGGTACCCTTCGATTGGGGTTAAATGCCGCCCCAAGAGTCGCTGCGACGCGGCTTTAGACGAGGTATAATCAGGCCGAGGATGATGCCAAGAAACAGCACTACGGCACCCACCGCAAACCATTGGCGCGCTTCACTATCTTCCAGTGCACGGTTTTTCTCTTCGGTAATACGCAGACGGTTTCTCAGCTCTACCGCCTCATTGGTCAGTCGGCTGTTTTCACTCTCCAGCTGAAGTGGCCGGGCGGCAACCTTTTCTAGGGTCTCTAGTTTTTGGTGCGCTGTTTCAAGCTGCTCACTCAGTACAGCGCGCTCTTTCGTTATACTCTCTTTCTTATCGCTGACTTCAGCGTGGCGCTGTTGCAGCGTTTGATACTGCTCTTTGAGCGTGGCCAGCTCACGCTGTACCTGACCAAGCAGCTGTCGTGCGACCGGTTTGCTCACCAGATATTGATTGAGCACCCAACCCTCTACACCTTTGTCGGTGCGTACCAAGCTAAATTTACCATCCTCACTCTGTTGCAAAATCGTAAGCTGAGTGCCTGATCCTAGGTTTTTTTCGATTTTAAACTGCGAGCCGGGGCCGCTGCGTAGTGTGATCAGCAGGTAATCATTAACATATTTAACCACCTCGGCGGCAACGGTTCCGGTAGTGAAAAATAGCAGCAACAGGGTAAAAATAAGCTGTTTCATGGGGCGTTTTTACCTTTATTCTTAAATTAGGTAACAAAATATGGTTTTGATTATGCCACTATTGCCCCAACGCTTGCTAGCTCTTGGGGTGATCAGGCTAACTGTTTAAGGAGCGGCCACCATCTACGGTGAGTATGTGACCCGTAGTGTAGGGGGCGTTGCGAGCTAAAAATAGCACAGCCTCTGCAATATTATTGGCCTCTCCCTGACGCTGGAGAAAGGTGCGTGAAATGATGCGCTGCCGAGTCTCATCATCCATGTTGTGATCCGGCCATAGAATAGCACCAGGAGCCACGCCATTGACGCGAATTTCCGGGCCTAGTTCACAAGCGAGGGATTTTGTCATCATCACCAGCCCTGCTTTAGCAATTGAGTAGACTGGGTGGTTTTTGAGTGGGCGCTCGGCGTGGATATCGACAATATTCACAATGGATCCCTGATGCTTTTTAAGATGGGGTGCCGCAGCCTGTGAGAGGAAAAAGGGTGTTTTGAGGTTTGAACTCACCAACTCATCCCAGATCGCTTCGGTAACATTGGCGACTTTAGTCGGGTAAAAGCTGGAGGCGTTGTTGACCAGTAGATCCAATCGCCCCCACTGTTGTTGCGACTTTTCGATGAGTGGCTGCCAGCTTTCCGCATGGTGCAGATCAGCTTGCAATGTGATCGCTGAGTGAGGTCGCATGGCATTGAGGTCATGGCAGAGGCATTGAGCCTCCTCGTGGGAGTGGCGATAGTGCAGCACCACATTCATGCCTGATTGATGAAGGTTTTTTGTGATCGAGGCACCTATTCGGTGGGCGGCGCCCGTGATAATTGCAACCTTACGCACCGCCTGCGGTGTGGTATCCTTCGCCATCGTTAGCCCCCTGTTTCTCATTTAATTTTAATCTTAACGCGTTTTCAGAGCGAATGAACGGAATGAAACAACTTCGTGAAGTGGCAGCACAGTGCAGCCAACTACCCGTCCCCGATGCCTTTGCCCAGGCCCATAGTCGAGCACTGTTCGAAGTGATTGCCGATGAAATTGAAGCCGAAGGCGGTAGTATAAGCTTTGCCCGTTTCATGGCGCTAGCACTGTATGCGCCGGGTCTCGGTTATTATGCTGCGGGGGCACAAAAGTTTGGTGAAGCGGGTGACTTCGTGACGGCTCCAGAAATTTCACCCCTCTTTTCACACTGCTTGGCTCATCAGGCGGCACAGGTTTTGCGGGCGCTGGGCGGTGGCGATATTCTTGAGTATGGTGCCGGCAGTGGTGTGATGGCATTAGAAATTCTGCGTGAGCTGGCACGAATCGATTGCCTGCCAGACCACTATTATATTATGGAGTTGAGCGCGGATTTGCGTCAGCGCCAACACCAGCGGCTGCGTGAAGATGCGCCGCAGCTGTTAGAGCGGGTGGTCTGGCTGGATGCGCTGCCCGAGGTGCCGATTAACGGCGTGGTCTTTGCCAATGAGGTGTTGGATGCGATGCCGATAAACCTGTTTGAGGTACAAGAAGGGGTGCTTCAAGAGGTTAACGTGATGCTGGGTGAGCAAGGGCTTACTTACGCTTTAGATGAGGTTGGCGAGTCTCTTGCGAGTGCGGCGACTTTGGTCGAGCTGGCGAAACAGCGACCTGATGGTTACCGTTCGGAGTATAACGCCGCGGTGGGGCCATGGTTGCAGTCGATGGCCGGTTCACTGGGAAAGGCTGCTGTGTTTTTGATCGATTACGGCTATCCGCAACATGAGTTTTACCATCCACAACGCAGTGGTGGCAGCTTGATGTGCCACTACCGGCATCGCAGCCATGCTGATCCACTGATTCTGCTCGGCTTGCAGGATATTACTGCCCATGTTGATTTTACTCAGGTTGCTGAAGAGGCGTGCCGTGCCAGCTTTGATGTGAGTGGTTTCACCTCCCAAGCTTACTTTTTGATGTCGCTGGGTCTCACCGAGAGGTTGGCGGATAATGACCCGGACGATATAAAGCAGCAGATGTTGATTGCTCAGCAGGTGAAAAAACTGACGATGCCAAATGAGATGGGAGAGCTGTTTAAGGTGATTGCCCTGCAAAAGGGGTTAGGGTTGCCGCTGCAAGGGTTTATGATGAATGACCAGCGGAGCCGGCTCTAGACTTTATGTATTAACTCGCCACCAGCTTAATTATCCATAATATGGATTGTTGGCGAGTAAATACATAAAGTCCGATGGTATTAGACAGTCATTATTCCAGAAAAAAAGACTTCTGGAATAATGAGTTGCGAGTTAATACATATCAGGAGGCTGTCGGGCTTAGGGTGAATCTACTGCGGAAAAGCCATTCAGGCCCATTTCTCCGATCATTTTCGTTGAATATGCTCAATATTCGCCTCAAACGATCAAAAAAATGGACTCAAAATGGCTTTCCCTCGCTACAATCACCTAAGCCCGACAGCCTCCTAGTGCATCAATCATCTTACTATTGCCTAGCCAGCGATTCTGTGGCATTTCGCATCAAGGCATAGCTCGCAGGTAATATAAGAGGGTTGATATACGAGGTCAGTGGCTCGCTTGGTGGATATGCTGAGTCGTTACAAAAATTTAAGATATTAGGGTTTAGGTTATGGACTTATTACAGGCGTTTTGGTTGGCGGTGATTCAAGGTGTGACGGAGTTTTTGCCCATCTCCAGCTCTGCACACCTTATTTTATTGCCCACTATTTTCGACTGGCCAGACCAGGGGCTGGCTTTCGATGTGGCAGTGCATGTGGGGGCATTATGTGCGGTGATCGTCTACTTTCGTCAGGAGCTGCGGGTGCTGATCCGCGACTGGACACTCTCGGTGGCAAAGCGTAAGACCGTAGGCGATAGCCGCCTTGCCTGGGCGGTGGCGGTGGGTACCATTCCCGCAGGGTTAATCGGCTTTTTTCTCAATGATTTAATCGAGCTCTATCTGCGCTCGCCGATTATTATCGCCTGGGCCACCATCGGCTTTGGCCTGCTGCTGTGGGCGGCTGACCATTTTGCTAAAGGGCGTAAAACTGAATATGAGCTGAGCTGGGGTGGGGTTGTGTTTATCGGCTTTGCTCAAGCACTGGCGCTGATTCCTGGCACTTCACGCTCTGGAATTACCATGACGGCGGGCTTAATGTTGGGTATGACGCGGGTCGCCTCGGCGCGCTTCTCTTTTCTGCTCTCAATTCCGTTAATTATGGCCGCCGGGGGGTTGAAGGGAAAAGAGCTGCTGGAGAGTGCGCTGCCAGTGGATTGGAACGCCATTGCCCTGGGTGTGCTCTTCTCGGCATTAACCGCTTATCTTTGTATCCACTTTTTTCTGCAACTGGTGGAGCGCGTGGGGATGCTGCCGTTTGTTATTTACCGGCTGGTGTTGGGCGTAATACTGTTGTGGATGTTTAGCTAATTTTTTGTAAGCAGATTTACTTTGAAATCTCTTTGGCAGGGTTTCCAGCAACCGTCACGTTGGCACTAATGGGCTTTACCAGCACGCTGCCTGAGCCGACTACCGACCTCTCGCCGATACTGGCCAGTACCATGGCGCCTTCGCCAATCCACGCGCCCTGACCAATCGTCAGTTGCTCATAGCAGACCTCTCTGGATGCACCGCCACCTTGTGACGAGTTCATCGGGTGCTGGTGGCGACCACTGGGAATACTGACCTTGCTGGCAATCAAAACATCATTGTGTATCGCCACTTTTCCCACGATACAGCCTGCGCCAATGTATACCCGGTCACCCACAGAGGCATCACGGTGCGAAAAGAATGAGCCGAAGCTGATGGTGAAGTCGCTACCACACTCTTTGATGGCAAACCGGTAAAAAACACGTCGCAGATAGTCACCGATAATGCCGGGAATAGTGGCCATGCATTGTGCGAAAAGGGTATAAATAGTGTGTGATTGGGGTAGCAACCTTCTCTCCATTATAACCAAAGCCAAAATGGGAATAAGTAACAAAAAACTGATGACTTCAGCGATCCGTTTTAGTATTAACTTCATTATCGAGCCCTTAGCTGTTTGTCGTATTAAATCATGTGATTGGCGGGTTATGCCTATTTTTTACTCGGCCAGATAGTAATCCTGATACTCCCTGGAAATTCCTGCACGATCAATTTTACTATTAGGATTGTGTGGCAGCGGTGTTGTTTTAATAATTATTTTTGGCTGCATGAAGGTGGGTAGGTGTTGTTTACAGTATCTTTCCAACAACCTAGGTTCGCTCTCTTCATGTAGTGTGACAACGGCAAGAACTGCTTCCCCTAGTAGCGGATGCGAGACACCAAAAACAACGCCCTGCTCGACCAGCGTGCTCTCATAGAGTACTTCCTCCACCTCGGTTGGGCTGACACGATACCCTGAGGTTTTTATCATCTCATCTTCACGCCCGATAAAATAGAGATAACCCTCCTCATCGCGATAGACTTTATCTCCTGACCAAACCGCTGTTTCAGGCCGATAGCCCGGTTGATGAGAGGGAATAGGCCTAAAACGTCTGGCTGTCTTCTGCGGGTTGTTCCAATAACCGAGTGCAACTAGAGCGCCCCGGTGCACCAGCTCCCCGGGTTCACCGGCAGCGCAGGGGCTACCATCCTCCCTAAGTACCATCACCTCTGCATTCGGGATCGCTTGGCCGATTGAGCCGGGCTTTTTATCAAGCTGATCGGGTGGCAGATAGGTTGAACGAAAAGCTTCGGTCAGGCCGTACATCAAAACGATGTCGGTTTCGGGTAGCTGCTCGCGCAGTTTTTGCAGGGTGGCCGCCGGCATGGTACCGCCGGAGTTGGTGATGTAGCGCAGGCACTGTTTGATCTCCTGGTGCCACTTTAATTGTGTCAACTGGTTCCACAGTGTTGGAACGGCGGCCAGTCCGGTAATCTGTTCTTGAGTAATGAGGTTGAGCACTTCTCGAGGCAGTAGGTAGTCGAGAAGGTGGGCTCGGGCACCGCTGACAAAAGCGCTGGTTAATTGGCTGAACCCATAGTCAAAGCTGAAGGGTAGTAGCGCCAAAATTTTATCGCTCTGGCGGTTGCCCAGATAGCTGGCGACACTCTCTGCACCCGCAATAATGTTGCGATGGGAGAGTACCACTCCCTTTGGTTTGCCGGTACTTCCCGAGGTATAGAGGATGGCCGCCATATCACTGTCGATATTCTGGTTATGCGGCGTGCTGTGGCTAAGGTTTGTAAAGGCGTTCCAGTCAATTATTGTAAGGTGAGGCGGCGCTGCAAAATTTAATGGGTTTTTATCTACGATAATGAGTGTGTGGAGGTCGTGGCACTGGTCAAGCACTGTTTTGAGTTGTGCGGCTTTTTGACTGGAGGTCACCAGAATTCGGGCATTGCAATCGTTCAGTATATATTTGACCTGCTCTGGTTTAAGCATTGGATTGACCGGCACCATCACCCCATCGGCACAGCTTGCAGCAAAACAGGCGGTCACGGTTTCGATGAGTTTGGGAAGGTAGATTGCGACCCGTTCGGATCTCTCCAACCCCAGCTGTTGATAACCCGCAGCTGCTTTTGTAATGAGAGCTGAAAGGGTGTGGTAATCAACAGACACCTGCTTGTGCTTGACCGCTATATTGGCAGGGTAGCATTCGGCGCTGTGGCTGATGATGTGGTGCATCTGTGTCTTCACGAGCAATCCATTTATGTGATGAATATGTAAGGGGATGAGGGTGTGTGGAGTGGGCTCTTTTATCTCTCTTTCCACTCACCACGCTATCTCTGCATACAGAGTGCCCTCTCGAACGGTGATGCTTTTAAGGCTGCTTTTGGTCATGCGATCACGAAATTGATTTTCATCCAGCCGGTAGAGTACAACCGTTGTCACGGACTGTGCAACCAGTGGTGAGATGATATCTTTCAGCCATTTGCTATGTTGTGACGCAAGCCCTTCTACAGTGATTGTCTGCACTCTGGGTTGAATCAGTAGGAACTCACCACTCTTTTCGTTATATCCCAGCCTTCCATCAACGACGACGGTGCCTTGGCTGATGGTCTGATTGGGGTAAGCTGCCACAACCTGCATCGCCAGAGAGAGGCGTTGCCCTGTGAGGGTGACTTTGGGGTTGCTGAGCTCAATCTGGACAAATAGCGCCTGCTTTTTGATGGGGAACTGTTTTTCCGCCACCTGTTGTATCTGCTGCGGGGTGATCTCTATTTCAAACCCGGCCAGCAGGGGCGTAGTAAACAGCAGAGTAAGTATAAAAGTGATGGTTTTAAACATATTGCCCCGCACACCAGCCTGAAGCCCAGGCCCACTGAAAGTTGTATCCGCCCAGCTCACCGGTAACATCGAGTACCTCACCGATGAAGTAGAGGCCTGGGCTGTTTTTCGCCTCCAGGGTTCTGGAGGAGATGGCACCCGTATCCACCCCGCCCAGTGTCACCTCGGCAGTACGATAGCCCTCAGTACCTGCTGGTTTGACACGCCACTGCTTGAGTTGTTCCGCAATGGCTGAAAACTGCTCAAAGCGGCTGTTGGCCAGGGGTTGTTCAAGTAATTTATGATCGATAAAGGTGTTGATAAGCCGCTTGGGAAGTAGCTGTTGCAGCGCCGTTTTGATCTGTTGTTGTGGGTGTTGTTGCTGCATCTGCTTTAGGTGTGTGAAGAGGTCAACGTCCGGTAAGAGGTCAATCTCTATGGATTCACCAGCACGCCAGTAGTTGGATATTTGCAGGATGACCGGGCCGCTGAGGCCACGGTGAGTAAAGAGTATATTTTCACGAAAGCGGGTCAGGGTGTGTGTCACAACGCTATTGACAGCGATCCCCGACAAACTGGCAAAACGCTGCTTCTCTTCAGGGTGCAATGTGAAGGGCACAAGCCCGGCACGGGTGGGTTTTATGGCAAGGTCAAACTGCTCGGCAATTTGATAACCGAAGGGGCCGGCACCCATGGCGGGGATCGATAATCCACCGCTGGCGATGACCAGGGATTGGCAAAGGAGTGATGCCTGGTCGCTCTCGATACAAAAATATTGTGAGTTACGTGCTACCTTTTCGATGGTGCTGTTCAATCGAATCTCAACCCCAGCCTGGCGGCACTCGCTCAGTAGCATATCCAGAATATCTTTAGCGCTTTCATTGCAAAACAGCTGGCCATGATCTCGCTCATGAAAGGGGATCTCGTAGCGCTGCACCATGGCTAAGAAATCCCACTGGCTGAAGCGTGAAAGGGCAGACTTGCAGAAATGGGGGTTGTCGCTCAGGTAGTTATCCGCAGATACCTCATTGTTAGTAAAGTTACACCGTCCACCGCCGGACATGCGGATTTTATTGCCCGATTTTTTTGATTTCTCCAATAACAGCACCCGCCGGCCACGCTTGCCCGCCTCGATGGCGCACATTAGCCCGGAAGCACCGGCACCGATGATAATGACATCCCACGGCTTCATCATACCTACCAGCGTTGTTGCGGGGAAATATCCGGCAGCTCAATGGGCTCACCACCTCCTTTCACCCAGCCATCCAGTAGCTGTTCTTGGCGCTGCTTTAAAACGGCAGGAGTGGGCGGGTTAGTCAGGCTGAAAAGGGCCTGCTGTGCCTGTATTAGCTGCGCTTGGCTGAGTTTAAGCTGGGCGAATAGAGCGCCGGCGTAATAGTCGGTAGCGGCTGTTTTTTCAGGCTCCGGAGAGAGTCCGGCCAACGGCGTTTTAAAGTTAGTGTGATCTTTAATGTGGTGTCCAACTTGTTGTGCCAGCACGGCGTAGATGATGGTATCACCCTGGGCTGTTTGCAGCTGTTCAAAATAGTGTGGGTTGTAGCTGATGTGGGGTGCGGTAATGGGGCGTTTTTTCCAGTTGACATAGGGGTGCTTTTCCATCCGCAGCAGCTTGCTCCAGGCGGCAATGGTGGGGATTGAGAGGCTGCGGCAGAGAGTGATTTCTTCACCTTGGTAATCAATTAGTTGGGTGGCTTTTTCTAGAGCCTGTTGTGCGTAAATTGAGGCAGGTTCACAGCTTTCGAACGGCTTGATGCTATCAATAATATCGGGTGTTTTTACTTCATTGGCATAGCTGCCAAATGAGGTCAGTAAGAGTGCGCTGGCCAGTGTTAAGAGTATTACTTTCATCTATCGCCTCCCCAAAAAAGAGTTCCCTTTTTACTGTGCGGAAGTTTACCACCTACCCAGGATATTTCATTAATTTGCGCAAAAATAGCTCAATAGTTTGGTTGTACGGGTGGCAAACGTCCTGGCGGAATCTTTCGTGGCTAAAATCGAGAGGCGACTACATTTACCCCGGTAGGTGCCACGTGTAGTAACTCAATGGTGTCGTACTGAGTTAGTTTATTGCTGCGAATGATTAGCTTTACATCCTCCACATAGGCTGCGCCTCGTTGTGAGTAGCTCAGTAATCCATCCGCAAGATCGATTGAGTTGAGTGGTTGTTGTCGGGTTCGCATGGTCGACCTTATTTCACGTAATTTTTTGTAGGCCAAATGGGTATTTAAATTGCGCATGTAGGCGCGAACAGAGGCCTGCAGGCTATCGAAGCTGCGTACAACATGTTGGGCGCCTTGGTTGCGGGCTTCGGGTATTAAACCACTATTTTTTGAGTAGGACCACTGGCCAAAAAGGCTGTTGCCCTGTAGTGCAAAACGGGAGGTTCCCCAGCCGGATTCAATAGCACCTTGTGCCAGCATGAGTGAGGGCGGCAGCTGATCGAGGCGCTGTAGTAATTGCTCTAGCCGATTGGGGCCATCTGCATTATTGGAGAGCCGGTAATGGTTTAACCGCTCTTCGAGCCACTCTACCTGTTCATTGTTAAGTTCACTCTGCTGGGTAACCATTTTTTCCAGTATCGCCCGCTGCTTTTCAATGTGGTGATTCTCCAGTAATACAATGGGCAGCAGGGTGCGTAAAAAAATCGACTTGCGCTCTTCACTGGAGTAAATCTCCGGCATATCTTGTGGCAGTGCTTTTATGAGTAGTGCGGGGACCTCCTTTTTTATCAATGGCCACTCAAGTCCGTGAGATATCAACAGAGTGGTGAGCTCTGTCACATTTTTGGGGGTGTCCGTCTCTATAACTAACGGTAAGTTATCAGCGGGTTGTTGTGGTGCGGCTGGCTGGGTCGAGAAGAGCCCAAAAAGTATTATTGCCAGTGTGAGGTATGAGGCAGCCCCAAGTAGTATGGTTGAATTTTTCATGTTCTATCACAGCTCAATAGTCGTTAAATTAAGACCTCAAACCAGATGGGGAGTGAGATGATGGAAAGTCCGGTGGTCAGTGTGACCACCGAGGCGTAGAGCGGTGTATCCAGTTTAAAACGATCGCAGATGACCAGGCCGAGCACCATGCAGGGCATTGCCGCTTCGAGTACCACGGCGGTGAGCAGTTCACCTTCAAGACCCAGCTGCTGGGAGAGCCACAGCACTAAAATCGGTATTAATAGTAGCTGTATCACTACCACCGGGGCCATAATGGGTAAGCTGGCGAGGGTAAAGCTTTTCCACTGCAACCCCATGCCGAGGGCAATTAACATCAGTGGAATGACGGCCCCTGCCATCATGGAAAGCCAGCCTTCGATAACACCGGGCATGGGCACCGCTGTGGCATTAAGTGCTATTGCAGCGATTGCCGCCCACAGTGGCGGTACTTTGAGTACCGCGCGTAGTGGGTGCTGGTCTTTTTCCCCTTCGCCATAAGCGGCCCCTATTAGCATTCCGACAGTGAGTAACAGCGGAGTGCAGGCAAATAGGTCATATTGAATGGCCACGCTGCGTGACCACTCTCCCAAGGTGGTTTCAAGTACCGGCAGACCAAGGTAGGTTGCGTTGGGAAAGCCGCTGGCAATAATCATCGCTCCGGCAACGGTGCCGGGCACCTTCATCCATCTATAGATAACCCCCCCTAACAGCAGGCCCGCTAAAACACCTGCGGCGGCAACGGTGGCAATTTTAACGACATCTAAGTCGAGTGGTGCACGCCACAGTACCAGCAGCACCAGCGCCGGAAGCAGTAGATTGTAAACCAAACTGGTCAGGCGAATACGCACATCATCGGCGGCTAGCCCCATAGGCTGTTTTATGCGCCAAAAGATGCCGCAGGCAATCAACCCGGCCATTTGGGCTAACACCTCATACATTCATCGCTTCCTTTTTGGCGGTAAAATAGAGAGTGGCTCATCATACTCTAATCTCATGAAAACTCTTCAGTAAAGAATGGCTTCGCCGTTATCAGTTGAGGAGGTGGCTGTTTTTGAATGGTGAAAACAGGCACCGGGTAATGAGGGTAGCAGTGGGTATGGAATGGGCTTGAAAGCACGCTTTAGCAAATGGTTGGCGGGGTGGTTGAATCATGAGTATGAGATTCACGATGTGCCACTGTGTGATTTTGATCGTCTCGCTTTTGAAGCTCGCCCATGTGATGTTTTGCTGGTGGAGGGGCGCAGCCGTGTCAGCCAGGTGATAAAAACCATTACCCAGAGTATCTGGACGCACTCGGCTATCTATGTGGGGCGGCTGCATGATATCGATGATCCCGCGTTGCGGGAGTTGGTTGCGCGCCACTATGAGGGTGACCCCAATACCCAGCTTCTGATTGAGCCTATTCTGGGCAGAGGTACTATCGTCACCCCGCTGGAGGCTTATCGTGGTGAGCACTTGAGGATTTGCCGTCCCAAGGGGTTGTCGCGCCTCGATATACAGGCGGTGATTAAGCATGTGGTACAGCATCTTGGTGTTGAATATGATTTTAGACAGATGCTTGATTTGGCACGGTTTCTCTTTCCCTATGGCATTCTACCTAGGCGTTGGCGCTCGACACTGTTTGAACACAATGCGGGTATTCCCACTAAAACGGTCTGCTCCAGTATGATCGCTTCTGCTTTTAATGATGTGGATTACCCGATTCTTCCCGTTATTCATAAGGAGGAAGATGGCCGTTACCGGCTCTATAAACGAAACACTCGGCTCTACAAGCCGAGCGATTTTGATTGTTCACCCTATTTTGAAATTGTTAAATATCCCTTTATGGGATTTGATAATTTGGCCGTTTACCGCCGGTTACCCTGGGATGATCACGGCCTGGTCTGCAACGCAAAAGGGGACTGTTTTGTGCCCCAGGCAGTAGAAAATATTAAAAAAACAGCAAAATAACGATACTCAATACGGAACCGTGAGAGGCGAACGCCATGAGCACACTTTTAGCGCTATTTCTTTTTATTGCGACCATCTGGGCCGTCAGCTACCACCGGTTGGCACTACAGACGGCAAGTGGTGCGGTGCTCGGGATGTTGCTGTTTATCAGCTGGGTAGGTGCTAGCGCTTGGCTGCTGGTGCCTTTGTGGCTGGCCACGCTTGCCGTGCTGGTAACACTCAATGTGCCATCGTTACGCCAGACGCTGGTGAGTGCCAAGGCATTAACTTTTTTCAAACGGGTTTTGCCAGCACTCAGTAAAACTGAACAGGAGGCGCTGGATGCAGGCACCGTCTGGTGGGATGGTGATCTGTTTAGTGGTAAGCCCGATTGGGAGAAACTGTTAAAAATTAACACCTCCACCCTCAGCGAAGAGGAGCAGGCCTTTCTTGACGGCCCGACCAATCAACTCTGTGCCATGCTGGATGATTGGGCGATTACCCACGAACAGAAAGATCTGCCACCCGAGGTGTGGCAGTTCATTAAAGAGAATGGTTTTTTCGCCATGATCATTCCCAAATCATATGGTGGCTTGGAGTTTTCAGCACTGGCGCACTCAGCAGTGGTGAGTAAAATTGCCAGTCGCTCAATTACGGCGGCAGTGACCGTGATGGTTCCTAACTCCTTGGGGCCAGGTGAGTTGCTGCTCCATTACGGTACGGAGGCACAGCGTGATCATTATTTGCCACGTTTGGCCAGTGGTGAAGAGGTCCCCTGCTTTGCCCTGACTGGGCCGGAGAATGGCAGTGATGCGGGTGCGATGCCCGACAAAGGGGTTGTCTGTCGGGGTGAGTTTGAGGGTGAGGAGGTGCTGGGGATCCGCCTTAACTGGAATAAACGCTATATCACACTTGGCCCAGTGGCGACTCTTTTGGGCTTGGCATTTAAGCTTTACGACCCGGAGCATCTGCTGGGTGATGAGGTGGCGCGAGGAATAACCTGCGCACTGATTCCGACGGAGACTGAGGGGGTCGTTATTGGTCGCCGCCATCTGCCACTGAATATGGTGTTCATGAACGGCCCCAACCAGGGTAATGATGTGTTTATTCCTATGGCGTGGGTTATCGGCGGGCCTGATATGGTTGGGCAGGGGTGGCGCATGTTGATGGAGTGCCTGGCTGCGGGGCGCTCTATTTCACTGCCCGCACTCTCAACGGGTGCGGGTAAGCTGTCGTGCCGCGCTACCGGTGCCTATGCGCGCATTCGCCAGCAGTTTAAAACACCCATCGGGATGTTTGACGGGGTCGAAGAGGCGCTCACCCGCATTGCTGGTAATACCTATATGATGGAGGCGGCACGCACGTTGACGGCTACCGCTGTCGACCTGGGTGAGAAACCGGCCGTTATTTCAGCGATTGCCAAATACAACATGACGGAGCGGATGCGAGAAGTGTTGAATGATGCGATGGATGTTCAGGGTGGTAGTGGCATCTGCATGGGGCCGAAAAATTTGTTGGCGCGCCCATACCAGTCGATTCCCATTGCGATCACGGTAGAGGGGGCGAATATTCTGACCCGCACCATGATCACCTTTGGTCAGGGTGCGATTCGTTGCCACCCCTACGTGATTAAAGAGATTCAGTCGTGCCATAGTGATGACTTGGAAAGTTTTGATGAGGCGCTGTTTGGGCATATTGGCTTTACCGTCAGTAATGCCTCCCGGGCACTTTTTCTGGCACTCACCCGCAGCAAGCTGGCGGCCAGCCCTGTTGTGGGTGCGGATAAACGTTACTATCAGCAGCTGACCCGCATGAGTGCTGCCTTTGCGTTTGTGGCCGATGTGGCGATGCTGGTGCTGGGCGGCTCGTTGAAGCGTCGTGAGAAGTTATCAGGTCGGTTGGCCGATGTGCTCAGTCAACTCTACCTCGCCTCCGCTGTATTAAAGCATTACCACACTCAGGGGCGACAGGGGGCTGATAAATCGCTGATGGAGTGGGCGTGTGAAACGTCGCTCTATCAAATGCAGGAGAGCTTAGATGCATTTTTGCGTAATTTTCCGCATCGGCCTGCGGCCTATCTGATGCGAGCGGTTGTGTTTCCGTTGGGGCGGCGCTATCGCACCCCCAGTGACGTGCTGGGACACCGGGTGGCAGAGTCGATTTTAGCACCTTCTGATGCGCGTGATCGCTTGACCAATGGTATCTATCTTCCGGAAGAAGAGGATCAACAATTGGCGCGATTAGATGACGCTTTAATCAAGGTGATTGCGGCTGAGCCAGTGGAGCGAACGCTTGGCAAGTTGGTGAAAAACGGCGATATCGAGGGAGGCAGTAAAGAGAGACAGGCCGAACAAGCGCTGGAAAAGGCGTTTATTACCCAGGATGAGGCTGATAAGGTGAACGAGGCTGCTGAAGCACGCTGGAAAGTGATTCAAGTGGATGATTTTAATCACGAAGATTTGGCACACTAGGAGCAGGACTCATGTCAAACAACACAACACACCTGGCACGCCCCGTTTATGTGGTGGACGGTACGCGAACACCCTTTCTAAAAGCAAAGGGTAAAACGGGCCCCTTCCACGCGGCTGATCTTGCAGTGCAGGCGGGCAGAGCTCTGCTGTCGCGACTGCCGTTTAAACCCAGCGAGATTGATGAGGTTATTATGGGCTGTGTAATGCCCGGCCCGAATGAGGCCAATATCGCCCGGGTGGTCGCGCTGCGTTTGTCCTGTGGCATCAACACCCCCGCCTGGACCGTGCAGCGCAACTGCGCATCAGGCATGCAGGCGCTGGATAGTGCGGCGGGCAACATTGCCAGTGGTCGTGCTGAATTGATTTTAACGGGTGGGGTAGAGGCGATGAGCCACGCGCCACTGCTGTTAAATGAAACGATGGTTAACTGGATGGCCGACCTGTACGGTGCTAAAAAGCCACTGGACAAGCTCAAAGTACTCTCCAGATTGAGAGCGGGTCACCTTAAACCGATTGTCGGTCTGCTGTGTGGCCTCACCGATCCGATTAATGGCCTGGGTATGGGGCAGACAGCAGAAATCATTGCCCATCGCTTTAACATCACTCGACGGCAGATGGATGAGTATGCAGTCCGCAGTCACCATCGCCTCGCCCATGCACAGACACAGGGGTGGATGGATGAGGTCGTGCCGATCTATGACAATAAAGGTGGTGTTCACCTCAGCGATGATGGTGTTCGCGCCGATAGCAGTGTGGAAAAACTGGCCAAATTAAAGCCGGTGTTTGACCGCCACTTTGGCAAGGTAACCGCCGCCAACAGTGCTCAGATTACCGATGGGGCTGCCATGTTACTGCTCGCCAGTGCGGAGGCAGTGGAGAAGTATCAACTGCCGGTGCTGGGGCAAATTATGGATAGCCACTGGGCCGCATTGGAACCTTCAGAGATGGGGCTGGGCCCTGTCCATGCCATGGCTCCCATCATGCAACGACATCATTTTGCTGTGAAGGATGTGGACTATTGGGAGATCAACGAGGCATTTGCCACTCAGGTACTGGCCTGTGTCGAGGCTTTAAAGGATGAGCGCTACTGTCAGGAGCTGCTGGGGCTGCCAGCGGCCTTGGGTGAAATAGAGGCGACTCGGCTAAATGTGGATGGTGGTGGCGTGAGCCTGGGGCATCCGGTGGGTGCCAGCGGTGCACGTATCGTGTTGCATCTATTGCATGTGTTGAAAAGGAATAATGCCAAGCGTGGTATTGCCAGTCTCTGTATTGGTGGTGGGCAAGGTGGTGCGATGTTGCTTGAACGGGAGGTGGAGTGATCATGGGCGAAAAAAAGGTCTACCAGCATTGGCGTAAAGAGCAGGGGCGTGATGATATTGCCTGGCTCTATCTTGATCGGGCGGAGAGTAAAGCAAACATACTCTGTCGAGCAGTCATTGAAGAGTTGGATGAGCTACTCGAAGAGGTTGAATATGATAAACCTGCCGGTGTGGTGATCACCTCAGCTAAAAGCAGTGGCTTTATTGCGGGCGCTGATATTAGTGAGTTTACCACCTTAAAAGATCAGGATGATGGCTTCGCCTTGGTGCGTCGTGCTCAAGGGGTATTTGATCGTCTGGAAGCACTGCACTGCCCAACGGTGGCGCTGATCCAGGGTTTTTGCCTGGGTGGCGGCATGGAGTTGGCGCTGGCTTGCCGCTACCGCATTGCGATTGATGACCCTAAAACTAAGCTGGGTCTGCCTGAGGTTAAGCTGGGTATTCATCCGGGGTTTGGTGGCACGGTACGTCTGCCGCCACTTATTGGCGCACCGGCGGCAATGGATCTGATGCTCACTGGGCGCTCCTTGAGCGCAAAGGCCGCCGCCAAGGTGGGGGTGGTTGATCATGCCGTGCCCGAACGGCACAAGCTCAGTGCCGCGACTCAACTGCTGCAACAGAAACCACCACCTAGAAAAGCCAAGGGGTGGCAGGCGTGGGTGAGTGGCGCGCTGCTGCGCCCACTGCTGGCCAGTATGATGCGTAAAAAATTAGCAAAAAAGGCGCGTCAGGAGCACTATCCTGCCCCCTATGCCATCATCGAGCTGTGGGAAAAGTACGCCTCTGATCCCCAAGTGATGATGAAGGAGGAGGCGGTTTCGGTTGCTCGTTTGGTGATGGGTGACACGGCACAGAATCTGATCCGGGTTTTTTTCCTGCAAGAGCGCATGAAAGGGCTGGGCAGTAACAGTGACTTTAAAGCACAGCGGGTGCACGTGATTGGCGGCGGCGTGATGGGCGGCGATATTGCGGCCTGGTGTGCTATGCAGGGGCTTCAGGTGACACTGCAAGATCGTAGTCATGAGGTGATTGGCCGTGCCATAGGGCGAGCATACAAATTATACAAAAAGAAGCTGAAGCATCCGCTTAAAATTCGTGATGCAATGGATCGTCTGCGTCCCGATATTGAGGGGCGCGGCGTTGCTGATGCGGATGTGATTATCGAAGCCATTTTTGAGAATGTAGAGGCGAAACAACAGCTTTTCAAAGAGGTTGAAGCAAAGGCCAAGCCGGATGCGTTGCTGGCAACCAATACTTCCAGCATTCCGTTGGAGACCATTAGCAGTGTACTGACAGACCCTTCCCGTTTAATCGGGCTGCACTTTTTTAACCCGGTGGCACAGATGCAGCTGGTGGAGGTTGTGCGCGGTGCGCAGTCCAATGAAGCACTGATCGATGCAGGTTGTGCCTTTACCAAGCAGATTGGCCGCCTGCCGCTGCCGGTTAAAAGCTCACCTGGGTTTTTGGTTAACCGGATATTGATGCCCTACCTGATTGAAGCGGTCATACTGGAGTCTGAAGGGGTACCCGCGGTATTGATAGATCAGGCAGCAACCAAATTTGGTATGCCCATGGGGCCGATTGAGCTGGCAGACACGGTGGGGCTTGATATTTGCCTGCATGTGGCAGAAATACTCTCTCAAGAGCTGGGGGGCGAGGTGCCTGAAAAACTTCGCACCATGGTGGCCGCCGGACAACTGGGGCGCAAGAGTGGCGAAGGCTTTTATAAATACAAGAAGGGTAAGCCGGTGAAGCCCAGTGACACCGGTACCCCGCCGCCAGACGATTTGACTGACCGCATGATTTTGCGCTTTGTAAATGAGGCGATGGCCTGCTTGCGTGAAGGGGTGGTTGAAGATGAAGATCTACTGGATGCCGGTATTATTTTTGGTACGGGTTTTGCGCCATTTAGGGGTGGGCCGATGAACTACACCGTCAAGTCTGGCCGTGATCAGTTAAAACAACGTTTAGACCATCTACAGCAAGGGCATGGCGACCGTTTCACACCGGATGCCCGCTGGTAAAGGAGTTATCATGAGCGACACGACAATTAAACGCGATGAAGTAACCACCCTTGATGGCTTGTTTCGTGAGCGGGTGGCGCGAACCCCCGATCTGCCTGCCTATCGAGAGTACGACCAAGAGTCAGATCAGTGGCGGGGTAGTAGCTGGGCTGATATGGGGCGCGAAGTAGCCCGCTGGCAAGCCGCGCTGGGCAAAGAGTCGTTGCAGCGGGGAGATCGTATAGCCGTGATGCTGAATAACAGTCGAGCCTGGGTCTGTTGTGAGCAGGCGGTGATGGGTTTAGGGCTGGTGATTGTGCCCTTTTATACCAATGATCGCCCCGATAATATCGCATTTATCTTACAGGATGCCGGGATCAAAATTCTGGTTTGCGGCGGCGATGAACATTGGCAGCAGTTACAACCGATTCATGCCCAGTTAGATGGTTTGCTGCGCATCGTGACGGTGATGCCTTGCCGTAACACGGCCTCTTTTTCCCGCTTGATCTCACTGGATGAGTGGCTGCCGGATGATGCTGAGGCGATGCGGGCCGAAGGGGCTGAACCCGATGAGCTCTGCACGATTGTCTATACATCAGGAACAACGGGTCGCCCTAAGGGGGTGATGCTGAGCCATAAAAACCTGCTGCTCAACTCCTTTGGTGGCGAAGCGGCCGCCGACCTTGATCATAGTGATCTGTTTCTCTCCTTTTTGCCGCTGTCGCACATGTTTGAGCGCATGGCGGGTTACTACATTCCGATGATTGTGGGCGCAGAGGTCGCTTATGCCCGTTCGGTTTTGCTGCTGGCCGAAGACTTGCAAACCATCCATCCCACCATTTTAGTTTCAGTGCCGCGTATCTATGAGCGAGTCTATGCCAAAATTAGCGCCCAATTGGCAGAGAAATCCTCACTTGCCGGTAAGCTCTTTGCCGCAGCAGTGAATGTGGGCTGGCGACGCTTTCTCTTTGCCCAAGGGCGAGGTGGCTGGTGCCCGACATTCCTTGCCTGGCCACTATTGAATAAGCTGGTTGCGAGTAAAATTATGGCCAAACTGGGCGGGCGGCTCCGCCTGGCAATTTGTGGTGGCGCACCCCTCTCTCCCGATGTGGCAAAAACATTTATCGGCCTGGGTCTCGACTTGCGGCAGGGTTACGGGTTAACCGAAACCAGCCCGGTGATCAGTGTTTGTCGTGGTGAGAAGAACATCCCTTCGAGTGTGGGTGAGCCACTGGAGGGTGTCGAGGTGATGATTGGTGAGAAAGATGAGCTACTGACTCGCAGTGACTGCGTGATGTTAGGCTACTGGAATAACCCGCAGGCGACCCGTGACATGATTGATGAGCAGGGGTGGCTGCATACTGGAGATAAGGCGCGTATTGATGACGGGGTGGTGACCATAACCGGTCGTTTGAAAGAGATTATCGTGCTCTCTAACGGTGAGAAGGTACCACCGGCTGATATGGAGATGGCGATTGCCATGGACCCACTGTTCGAGCAATGTATGGTGATCGGCGAGGGCAAGCCTTACCTCAGTCTGCTGGCGGTCTTGAATCCCGAGCAGTTTGAAAAATTGGCGTTAGCACTGGATGATGGCAAGCTGGAAACAGAGGTGCTGGCTCGAGTAACCGCTCAGATACAGGCCTTTCCTGGTTATGCGCAAATTCGCCGGGCGCATTGTGAGCTCGTCCCCTGGAGTATTGAACAGGGTTTGATCACGCCGACCCTGAAACTAAAGCGTAAGCGAATTATGGCGCACTACGCAGATCAAGTGGAGGTGCTCTACCAGGGGCATTAAAATTGATTGGGTTTATACACTTTTTCGCGGCCCGCTGGGTTGCCAGGCAGGGGCAATAACATCGGGCATCTTTGAGCGCGACAAGAGCCTTGCTGGTGCCAGAGTGAAGTCACCATAACGCTGATTAATAGAATCCATTACTTGGTTGAGCGCATAGCGGCGAGGGTCGCGCTCTGTAAACAGCTCCATTTGCAGATGTGCGGGCTGCGGGTTTAGCGCGGTGACCTGTACCTGATAAATGCCCTGTCCATGCCACTGCCGCTGAAACACCTGGTGGCACAGCGCCTGCAATGAGCGACCATCACTGCCCGGTTGAGCCAGACGACACCTTTCGCCTAGCCAGCCCTGGTTGGATTTAATGCCGATCCAGAAGTGAATGGCCTCCATATGGTGTTGTCGCAAGCGTGCCGCTACTTTTTCACTCATATGCATCAGATAGGTCAGTATCAGCTGGCCGCTGCGTGAATCAGGTGGAATCACTTTTCCGTGCCCCATGCTTTTGGGTGCTGCGATATTGCTTTGTACCGGTGAGGGGTCCTTGCCCTGACACATAGACCAGATCCGCCGCCCCACATTGCCATAGCGCTCCGCCAGAACACTGATTGGCAGGCGCTGCATGTCACCACAATAGTGCACGCCGTGGCGCGCCAGGAATGCCCCGATGCCCTTGCCAATGCCACAAAGCTCTGTGACGGGCACATTGGCCAATCGTTGTGCTGTTAGTGAAGGGGGGATAAGGGTGAGCCCATTGGGTTTTTGCTGTTTTGCGGCATACTTGGCGGTGGTTTTATCACCACTGACACCCACCGAGCAGAGTAATCCGGAGGCTTTAAAAACGGCGAGTTTAACCATGCGTGCAATGCGACCGGGTGGGCCGTGTAGTGCTTGAACATGCGTGACATCCAGAAATGCCTCATCCACAGAGAATATTTCAATGTCGGGGGTGATCTCCTGTAACCCCGCCATAATGGCAGTGGAGACCGCTGTGTAGCGCCTTGGTCGTGAGGCCACTTGAATCAAATGGGGGCAGAGCTTGCGTGCTTCGCGCAAACGCATGCCGGTTTTGATGCCAAATGAGCGTGCTTCATATGAGCTGGTAATAATGCAGGTGCCCAGCTGGCCATTCGTGATGGCGATAGGTCTACCATGCCACTCGGGGTGGTCGAGTTGCTCGATGGCGGCAAAAAAAGCGTTCATATCCATCAGGATAATGGCTCTGTCCCACAGTGAGTGCTCCACCTTCTATCTCGGGTAGTGGCGTATTTGGCCTATTAAAACACCCTGAATCTGCACTCTCTCCGCTGAATAGCAGGTCGGCTGCAGGGTGCTGTTTTCAGGCGTGAGGGTGACCTCTTCTTTGTTGCGTGCACCCAGTCGTTTGAGTGTCACCTCTTCATTGTCAATCAGTGCCACAATAATCTCTCCTTGCGCTGCTTGCGCGGTGCTGAGGATAACCACCCAATCATCATTTAAAATACCCGCATCCATCATCGAATCTCCTTGCACCTTTAGCGCATATCGCCCCTCTCCCTCAAAGAGGGTCATCAGGTTGAGCTGGTGGTTGTCAGGGATCGCTTCAATCGGTTTGCCTGCGGCAATACGCCCCAAGAGTGGCAGAGTGTGCAGATCTCCAGTGCTGCTTTGGGTAAGAGAAATGCTTCGCCACCCTTTGTGTGGGTCACGGGTTAGCAGTCCCTGGTCAATAAGGGAGTTGACGTAGCGGTGAACGGTGCCTTTGGAGTGGATGCCGACGCGCTTCCCAAGGGCTTGCAGGGTGGGGGCTTGGCCGTGCTGGGCGATGTAATGGCGCAGCGCTTGAACTATTTTTTGTTCGAGTGGTGTGGGCATAGACTTTCCCTTGATCGTTTTTTGAAGGATAGAGAACATTAAGAGAACTTTCAAGTGCTGTTTTTTTCTGGCGCTAATGTATCTGGGTGAGTGGCGCACAAAGTACATTTGAAGAGGTGATGGGTTATGGATAAGCATGTGATGGATTCAATGTGCGATGATCGCCCTTGCTTGTGGTTAAAAAGAGGGGTAGTGCGATGATCTCCAATGGTTTTAAGCAGCAGACCACTTTGGTGCTGGATATTTTCTCTTCGCTGTTTGTTTTTGCTGTTGGCCTGGGTCTGTTGGCGGTGGTGGTTATCTATATTATTGATGTCACACAAAAGACCCATGCTATACGTCGGAACTACCCGGTTATTGGTCGTTTCCGCTATTTTTTTGAGCACTTGGGGGAGTTTTTTCGCCAATATTTTTTTGCGATGGATCGGGAGGAGATGCCTTTTAATCGTGCACAGCGCTCATGGGTGTATCGCGCCGCAAAAAATATAGACAATACGGTCGCCTTTGGCTCAACCCGTGATCTGCGCCCCCCAGGGACCATTTTGTTTGCCAACTGCCCCTTTCCGGGTCTGGATAGGGATAGCGTGGCAACCCCGGCGTTAACGATTGGCCCGGATTGTCTGTATCCATACACAGCGAAGTCGCTGTTTAACATTTCAGGTATGAGCTACGGGGCGATCTCGAAGCCGGCGGTGCAGGCGCTCTCATACGGTGCATTAAAGGTTAACTGTTGGCTTAATACGGGGGAGGGTGCAATCTCTCCGTACCATCTGGAGAGTGGTTGTGATCTGGTATTTCAGATTGGCACAGCCAAATACGGTGTGCGTGATGGCGAAGGTAATCTGAGTGATAAAAAATTACGAGAGATTTCAGCCATTGAGCAGGTGCGGATGTTTGAAATAAAGTTAAGCCAGGGGGCCAAGCCGGGTAAAGGGGGTATTCTCCCTGCCGCTAAAATCACTCCAGAGATTGCGGCTATTCGGGGAATTCCCCAGGATCAGGATTCGCTCAGTCCCAATCGTCACGAAGATATCAACAGTGATGGGGAGTTGCTGGATATGATTGACCGGGTGCGCCGTGTTACGGGCAAGCCGGTAGGTTTTAAAATGGTGCTGGGGCATGTGAAGTGGTTGGATCGGTTTTTTGAAGAGATTGTAGTGCGAGGCCCAGCATCTGCACCTGATTTTATCACCCTTGATAGTGCCGATGGCGGTACTGGGGCGGCCCCCATGTCGCTGATCGACTACATGGGGTTATCCATAAAAGAGAGCCTGCCAGCGCTGGTGGATAAGCTGAATGAGTATGGGCTGAGAGGTCGGGTGAAAGTGATTGTTTCCGGTAAGCTGGTTACCCCCGCTGACCTTGCTTGGGCGCTCTGTATGGGTGCAGACTTTATGACCTCTGCACGAGGTTTTATGTTCTCCATGGGGTGCGTACAGGCGTTGCAGTGCAATAAAAATACCTGCCCAACCGGTATTGCAACACACAACCCTAAATTGCAACGTGGTTTGGTATCGGAGTTGAAATCAGAGCGGGTGAAATATTATGTGGAAAATATGTTGCACGAAGTGGGGATGATTGCGCACTCCTGTGGTGTAAAAGAGCCGCGTCAGTTGCGACGCACCCATGCACGCATGGTGATGGAGGATAGTCGCTCGGTTGCACTGGATGCCCTCTATCCTGAGGTGGTTAAACGGGATGAAAAAAAATAATTCTGTTATGCTTGGCCGGTTTTTAGGCTTATTATCCGGGTTAGTGGGATGAGGCTCTCTTCGGTGGGATTACACACAAAAAAACTAATGAATGCCAGCATGGTTTTGGCAGGGACTTTAAAGGAACTAGAATGCGAGTTTTGGTAACAGGTGGTGCGGGGTTTATCGGCTCAAATCTTGTTGATGAGCTGTTGGAGCAGGGGGTGTTTGTGCGTGTTCTCGATAATTTCTCCACGGGAAAGCATGAAAACCTGCCAGCAAAGAGTTCGCACTTAGAGGTGGTTGATGGCGATGTGGCCAATGCAGCATTAGTTGATCAGTGTGCACAAGGTGTTGACGCTATTGTTCATCTGGCCGCCGTTGCTTCGGTGCAAGCTTCTGTTGATGAGCCGGTGGAGACCCATAAAACCAACTTTGATGGCACTCTTAACGTATTGGAGGCGGCACGCCAGAATCAGGTTGAACGGATAATCTACGCATCGTCAGCAGCCATCTATGGTGATACAGAAGTCTTGCCGGTTGTTGAATCCACCGTAAAAAAACCGATGACCCCTTACGCGGCTGACAAGTTGGCCGGTGAATATTATCTTGATTTCTATCATCGCCAGTTTGGCCTGAAATATTGTGCTTTTCGCTTCTTCAATATTTATGGCCCACGCCAGGACCCCAACTCACCCTACTCAGGGGTTATCAGTATCTTCACCAGCCGTATCTCTCAAAACAAGCCCATAACGATCTATGGTGATGGTGAGCAGACGCGGGATTTTGTTTTTGTCAAAGATCTGGTCAAAATATTAACCGCAGCAATTAATAAACCTGACTTGTCAGCACATGTGGTTAATGTCGGTGCGGGTAAGCCAACCTCATTAAATGAAATGATCCGAGCGATTGAGGCGGCCGCCGGTAAATCAGTAGAAAAAAGTTTTTCTAAAGCAAGGGCTGGAGATATTCGACACTCGCTGGCCTTGCCTGAAGTGCTAGAGAACCTGCTGGGTATTGTGCCTGATACTCCTCTGCAGGTGGGGATAAGGTCATTAGTGGGTAGTGCAGAGGCCTCTAGGAGGCTGTCGGACTTAGGGTGAATCTACTGCGGAAAAGCCATTCAGGCCCATTTCTCCGATCATTTTCGTTGAATATGCTCAATATTCGTCTCAAACGATCAAAAAAATGGACTCAAAATGGCTTTCCCTCGCTACGATCACCTAAGCCCGACAGCCTCCTGGCAGTAAGTAAGTGGTTATATTTTATTTTTTATCAAGATAATCCGCTACCCCTGATTTCTGGGTAGAGGTGCGAGATGATGTGTAAGCGTTTGGTTTCACGGTGAAATAAAATAGGAGTCGCACTCGTAGGTTCGGCGACTATTTTTTGCTTTGCTGTGGGGTCAAGAGATTGCGTAGCATGCGTACTTTTACCCGGGGGTTAGACGTTATATGTAATTTTAAGTAAAAAGGACAAGTATTCCGGATGGTTAGAATATTTAAACACTATGTTCCGACTTCTCTATTGCTGCTGGGCGTGGTTGAGTTGTTACTGCTGGTGGCATCACTCTATTTGGCAGATGCCTTCCTTAGCTTTCTGGTGCGGGACGTGGCGAGTGCTGCGATTCATACGTTGCACCCAACATTCTCAAATGCCAGTCTATTTTTGCTGGTGATCTTTAGTTCATTGATGGCTATGGGGCTGTACCGGCGTCGATTGAGCGGCAAGGTGGGTGATCTGCTTTTGCGTATTATCCTCGCTATGCTGATTGGCGGTGCATTGGTGCACGGTATCTTTTCACTTATGCCGAGTATTGAGCTGGGTGGTGATGTGGTGTGGACTGCGATCTTAATTTCGTTCATCGGCGTGCTCTGTTTTAGGCTGATTTTTTTCGTGGTTGCAGACCAAAAATATTTGAATAGGCGTGTTTTAGTGCTGGGCACCGGTCGGGATGCGGTCGAGGTGGCAAAATTACGCCGCAAGTCTGATTGTCGTGGCTGTACGATTGTGGGTTTTGTCAATGTCACGAATGAGGAGGAGCTGGTTAAGCCGGAAAAAATCTTGAAAGCTGAAGGTTCAATAACCGAGCTGGTAGAGACTCATTTTATCGATGAGCTGGTTGTGGCAATACAGGATCGGCGTAAATCACTACCGGTTGATGAGCTGCTGGCGTGTAAAATGTATGGTACTCAGATTACCGACCTCTCGACATTTTTTGAGCGTCAACTGGGGCTGCTACGCCTTGATATTATCACCCCCAGTTGGATGATCTATTCAGATGGATTTAAATCCGGGCTGTTCAATGGGATGGTTAAGCGCGGTATGGATCTGGGCGTTAGCTTGGCGATGCTGCTCGTAGTTTGGCCGGTGATGCTGTTAACGGCTATCGCCATACAGGTCGAGTCAAAAGGGCGCGGTACCATTTTCTATAAGCAGGTGCGCGTGGGTGAAAAGGGTGCGCCGTTTGAGGTGATAAAGTTTCGCAGCATGCGTATGGATGCCGAGAAAAATGGTGCTCAGTGGGCGACCCAGGGTGATGACCGGATAACAGCCGTGGGCCGATTTATTCGTAAAATGCGTATTGATGAGCTTCCCCAATTACTCAATGTACTGCGGGGTGATATGAGCTTTGTGGGTCCGCGTCCGGAGCGCCCGGAGTTTGTGGATAAGTTGGCAGAAAATATCCCCTATTTTCACGATCGTCACATGGTGAAACCCGGTATCACCGGATGGGCACAAATTGGTTACCCCTACGGCGCCTCTGAAGATGACTCCAGGAAAAAATTACAATATGACCTCTATTATGTGAAAAACTACAGCCTGTTTCTGGATTTGTCGATAATTTTTCAAACCGCTGAGGTCATCTTATGGGGACGGGGGGCGCGTTAATGGGCTTTGTTGACGACGACCTGGCATGGGCTTGAGCGATGACTGGATTGCTGTATGTCATTGCCAGCGTTGTTTTCTCTGTTTTTGCATTTGCTACCCTGTTCTTTGCCCGTAGCCACCCGGTAAAGATTAGCTTTATATTTTCGCTGCTTATAACTGCGTTATGGGCCGCTGCATCTGCTTTTGGCCCTGGTTTTTTGTGGCACTACCTGGAGCTTGCTCGAGATCTGTCATGGATCTGGCTGCTTATTTACCTATTGAATCCAGCATTAAAGTGGGCATATCTTGAGCCTGCTTTTCGTCGTGGCGCACTGGTTTTTATTGCGCTCTTCCTCTCTCTACTGGCGCTAGATATCTACTTCTCCCTGCGCTTGGCTGGTGAGAACCGTGCGGTGCTGGTGACGCTCTGGTCCTATGAGTACCTGCTGCTATCAGTTGCCGGGCTGGTTTTGGTGGAGCAGCTGTTGCGTAATGCGGATGCGGAGCTTCGCTGGGCGATCAAGCTGTTAGCCATTGTTATCGCAGTGCAGTTTGTCTACGATATCGCGCTCTACTCTTCATCGCTGCTGAGTGCCAATCTCGACCAGTATCTGTGGAATGCACGCCCTGCCTTTATTCTTCTGCTAATACCGTTAATGTGGGTCTCAATCCACCGGATCACCAATCGAAAGAGCAAGGTTGTGATCTCTCACCATATCGCATTTCACAGTGTGAGCTTGATCGGTATTGGGGTCTATTTGCTGCTGATGTCGGCGATTGGATACTATCTGCAGTTTTCAGGTGGCGAGTGGGGGGCGCTGTTCCAGATTGTATTTCTCAGCGTTGCATTGTTGGCTTTACTGGTTTTGGTCTTTTCAGGGCAAGTGAGGGCGCTGATTAAAGTCTATGTAAGTAAACATTTTTTTGATTATAAATACGACTACCGTGATGAGTGGTTGCGCTTTTCAGATTCATTTTCAGAGTTGGAAAACAATACCCCCCTTGAAGAGCGAATAATCCTATCAATCGCCAATATTATTGACAGCACAGGCGGCTTGATCTGGACGAAGGAGGGAGATGAGTATCTCAATACTGTCGCGCTGAACCATGAGCTACTGCCTAAGCTGAGTGACCATGATCAGGGTAACCTAGTGGCTTTTTTGGAGGAGAGCGGCTGGGTGGTGGATGTGCGTGAATATAGAGATAACGCGGAGCGATATGAGTGGTTGATGCTGCCAGAGTGGTTGCTGGGTGATGCGACCATAAGGCTGTTGGTTCCTATCGTTCACCAGGGGAAGCCGCTGGCCATTCTCGGGCTGAATCAACCCCGGGCTGACAGGGCGTTTAACTGGGAGGATCGTGATTTGCTAAAAACAGTGGCTCAACAGGCTGCGGGTTATCTGGCGCTGATGGGCTTGTCTCAAGAGCTGCATGATGCTAAACAGTTTGAAGCGTTTAATCGCCTGTCGGCCTATGTGGTTCATGATTTGAAAAATGTAGTGTCACAGCTCTCATTAGTGGTGAAAAATGCGGAAAAGCATAAAAATAACCCTGAGTTTATTGAATCAGCACTGCTAACAGTTGATAATGCGGCAAATAAAATGAGTCGGATGCTCTTACAGTTGAGAAAAGACCGAAGCATGATGGTCTCCGCCAATAATGACCGGGTGGATTTGCTTGATTGCCTGGAGGCGGTCTGTGGTGCGAGGCAGGAGAGTAAGCCTCCTCCCGTGCTGGTCAATAAATGTGGTGAGATCCCTAGTGTTCTTGCAGACAGAGAGCGCCTGGAGGCGGTGCTGATTCATTTGGTGCAAAATGCGCAGGAGGCAACGCCGGAGTCTGGTAGGGTTGAGTTGATGCTTCGGGTTGAAAACGGCAGGGCGATTATCAGTGTAAGCGATACCGGCTGCGGGATGACGCAGGCGTTTATCCGTGACCGTCTGTTCAAGCCTTTTGATACCACCAAGGGTAATGCCGGGATGGGAATTGGCGTTTATGAGGCAAAAGAGTACATTCAAAATATAGGTGGAAAGGTTGTGGTGAAGAGTGACCTGGGCCAGGGCACGGTTTTTGAATTTGATTTGCCCATTGAGATCAGTGGGTGACTACGGAAATTTTATATATACGGCAAGGATAGGTGTGGCTGTTGAGTAACCAAGTGAAAAAATTGCAAAAACTTGTGGTGATCGAAGATGATCCCGGAATGCAGAGTCAGCTTAAATGGGGGCTTGACTCCTATGATGTGATCATTGCCGGCAATCGTGCGGAGGGTGTTGCGGCCTTAAGGCGCCATGAACCGTGTGTGGTTTTGCTGGATTTAGGGCTGCCACCTGACCCAGAAAATGCAAGCGAAGGTTTGGCCACTCTCGAAGAGATCACCTCGCTGGCCCCTCATACCAAAGTAATTGTGGTGACCGGGAATGATGATCGATCAAATGCGGTGAAGGCGATTTCCATGGGGGCGTTTGATTTTTACCAAAAGCCGATTGACCTGGATATTTTGACGCTGATTGTAAGCCGGGCATTTCACGTTTATGCCTTGGAAAAAGAGAACCGACTACTGAGTAGCATGGGTAAGGGTGCGCTATACGGTATTATATCCGCCAGTCCCGAGATGCAAAAGACCTGTAAAGTTATTGAAAAAATTGCACCGACCAGTGCAACGGTGCTGGTTTTAGGTGAGAGTGGCACCGGAAAAGAGCTGATTGCCAAGGCGCTGCATGATCTGAGTCCTCGTGCGGGTGAGCGCTTCGTGGCGATCAACTGTGCGGCAATCCCCGAAAATCTGCTTGAAAGCGAGCTGTTCGGCTATGAGAAGGGTGCTTTTACCGGTGCTGCAAAGCAGACTATTGGCAAGATCGAACATGCGGATGGCGGTACACTTTTTCTAGATGAGATTGGCGATATGCCGCCGCTGCTGCAAACCAAAATGTTACGTTTTTTGCAGGAGAGAATCGTTGAGCGAGTCGGCGGACGGAAAGAGATTTCCGTCGATGTCCGGGTGGTTTGTGCGACACATCAAAATATTGAGCAGTTGATTTCAGCGGGTGGATTTAGAGAGGATCTCTATTACCGTATTTCAGAAATCACAGTGAAAATCCCGGCGTTACGGGATCGATCAGGTGACGCAGTGGTGTTGGCGCGCCACTTCTTGACGAAATATGCCCATGAGATGGGAAGCACCGTCAGGGCTTTTTCTACGGATGCAATACAGGGCATTGAACAGCACGCATGGAAAGGCAACGTGCGTGAGTTAGAGAATCGTGTTAAGCGTGCGGTGATCATGGCTGATGGTGTATCGATTACCTGTGATGACCTTGAGTTAATCGCATCGGAAGCGGCACCTGCTGCTTTGTTGAATCTGCGCCAAGTTCGAGAAAAGGCAGAGCTTGCTGCTTTGCAGCAGGCGATGACGACCTGCAATGAAAATATATCGCAAGCGGCGGAGATGTTGGGTGTGAGCCGTCCAACACTATATGATTTGCTGGATAAATATAAAATGAGAGATGCGTAGATAATGTGCAGAATAGCGCGATCAAGGATTTAATCGCATGAAGTATGAAGCTAAAATTCAATGGAAGAGTGCGCTCTCGCTGCTGCTGGTCGGTTGTGGAGCCATACTCTACTCATATTGGGATACCTTTAGTCGTCTGTTTGCATTGTGGAATGATGTTGAAGGTGAATATGCCCACGGTTGGTTAATTATTGCAGTGGTCCTGTTTCTTGTGTGGGATAAACGGCACTCTCTCCCCCGTATGCAACCGCGACTGGATATTCGGCCGGTTATTATTATTCCCTTCGTTGGCTTTTTTTGGTTACTGGGCTCACTGGTGGATGTCAACCTGGTACAGGTGCTCAGTGCTCTGTTGATAATGATGCTGTTTGTCTGGTTTGCTCTTGGCTATAGCATCACCAAAGAGCTGCTGTTTGCGATGTTGTTTATCTTCTTTGCAACACCGGTTTGGCTGCCGTTACAAATGCCGTTTCAGGTCATTACAGTGCATGCTGTGCATCAGATGCTTATGTTGGCGGGTATTCCAGTGATCAGAGATGGCTACCTATTGACGATTCCCGAGGGCAGTTTTGCGGTACTTGAGGCGTGTAGTGGGCTTCGCTACTTCCTGGTCGCTTTTGCTCTTTCAACGCTCTTCTCTTATCTGAATTTTTACAGCTTTAAAATCAGGTTGCTGTACGTCTTGCTGTTTTTGATGGCATCACTGCTCGCTAATTGGCTGCGGGTGTTCGTGGTTATTTATGCCGGGCATTTGACGCAAATGGAGCACCCCTATATTCATGATCACGCCAATCTAGGCTGGTATATCTTTTTGGTGATGGTGGCTCTGCTCTACTGGTTCGGTTACAAATATCTTGCTAAGTGGGATGTGGTGCCTGCTGAAACAGAGCAGAAAACGGCGCCAGTAATTACTAATGCACTGTTCACGTCGCAGCCGACTAAGGTTGCTGTGCTTTCGCTAGCTTTGGTATTGCTGATTGCTCCGCCAGCACTATCTGACTACCTGCGCAGCAATATCTCAATGCCTCTCAGTAATGCAGAAATGCCGGATATTGCAGGCTGGGCAACACTTTCTGAGTCACCTGAACAGCTGGTGCTGCCGGATTATAAAGGGGCAGATTTCACCATTGGCACGGTTTACCAGGGTGCGACTTCAGATGTGCAGGCCGCGGTGGCTTATTACTCATCATCAAAACCTGAGGCAAGTCTTATCGATTATGCTAATCACATCGTAGATGGTGAAAACTGGTCCCAGCTAACGTCTGAAAAGGATTACTCACTGTTGTCTGGCCATGTAAAAGAGGTTACCATCCGTTCCGGCGCGGGAGGCGAACGGTTAGCTTGGTATTGGTACAGAATCGGTGGCCGGGTTAGCGCAGAAAAATATCAGGCAAAGCTATTCGAAGTGTTTGGTATTTTGACTGGTCGCTCTGACGGGGCGTTGATTATAATTTCTGCTGGCTATGATGTTCATCCCGATGAAGCTAGAAGCGTGCTCTCCTCTTTTTACGAGGAGGCGAATGCGGGTTTAAATGGCTTTGTGGACGGGCTGGCGAGTGGATCGAAGGCTAATGGGTAAAAAGCGGCAGGGGAGAGTGATGGATTATTACAGCGGAAAGAGGCTTGCTGGCAAGCGGTCACTCAACATTATTGTTATGGCATTTTCCATGGCCCTGCTTGCCTCGTGTTCAAGTGAGCCGACGGATAGTAAAGCGTTTGTTGAACAGGCGCTTCAGTATTATCAGAGTGGTAAAATAGAGCCGGCAATTATTGCATATAAAAACGCGCTGATTGCTGCTCCTGATGATGTGGCTGCTCGCTCCGCACTGGGTGAAATCTATCTTGCGATGGGTGATGCCGCAGGTGCTGAAAAAGAGCTTGGTCGAGCACTGCGTCTGAAGCCAGGCGATGAAACACTACTGGTTAATCAGGGGCAAGCACTGCTTCTGCAAGGAAAGTATAAAAAAATACTCCGGGACTTCGCCCCAACGGAAGCAATGAGTGATCGATCGCAGGCTGAACTGTATGTAATCCAAGCGAAAGCACATTTCTCCCTGGGTGAGCTGGAGGCAGGTTCTGAGCTTGCGGACAAGGCACTACAAAAAAATCCAGATGCCGTGTCGGCTCATGTTCTACAGGCAAAAAAAGTGTTGATGTCAGGTGATGTTGAGCTGGCCGAGGTTAGCCTTGATAAGGCGCTGTCGGTGAATGATAAAGACCCGGAGGCGCTGCTTTTCAGGGCTGACCTTGCGATGAAACGTGGAGACTTCCCTGCCGCGAAATCTACTTATGAGCGAGTGGTTGATAGCGCCTTTAAGGAGGTGATGACGCTGTATAAGCATCAGGCGCTGAATGGTTTGGTGCGGGCAAATCTAGCAGAAAAAAATTATAGTGGTGCTCTAAAGCATGTTGAGCAGCTGCTTGCATCCAACGACCGAAACCCTAACAGCCTCTACCTCCGAAGCATGATTGCCTACGAGCAAAAAGAGTATGCCCTGGCAGAAGACTATCTGGAAAAGCTGTTGTCAATATCTTCCGATCATAAACCATCACTGCTGCTAATGGGGGCGGTTAAGTATGTGTTGGGTAGTTTTGAGCAGGCAAATAGATATTTAAGTCAATATATGGCTATTGATCCCGATAACCTGTTTCCCCGCAAGCTGTTGGGCGCGACCCGCTTGATGCTTCAGCAGCCTGAAGAGGCTTATGAAATTCTAAGCAAGGGAATCGCCAATAATGCAGATGACCAGCAGTTGATCACCCTGATTAGTACCGCCGCAATTCGCAGCGGTAATTACCAGCTTGGAAAGGAGTATATAGATAAAATTCTACCCTCTTCACCTGAGAGCAGTTCACTGCGCTCAGAGCTGGCAATGGCCTACCTTTCGGGAGGTAATGCGGATGATGTTATCGCGTTACTGGCTGGGGGTAATAATAGTGATTTGAATGAGCAGATGGCGCTGGTGGCCGCTTACCTGCAAAAGGGTAATTTCCCCAAAGTTATTGATCTCTCCAGAAAAGCGATAAAAGAGCATCCGGCGCAACCCAATGGTTATATCGCCATTGCTAAGGTCTATATGACAAAGGGCGATTTCGACCTGGCCCGCAAAGAGCTGCAGCAAGCTTTGGATAATGTCGAGCCCTCCGTGCTGCTTTTCTCTTCCATGGCTGAGCTGGAGTATCGGGATGGCAAGCTCGAAAAGGCACGGGACTATTTTGAAAAAGCACACTCGCTGGAGCAGGGAAATGAACGTACAGCGATTGGCCTTGCGCAGATCTATGTACAACTCGGACGTGAGAGTGATGCGCTTAAGTTGATGGAGAAGCTGATACGTCTTGACGACAAGGCGGTGATGCCTCGCATGTTGCTGGCAAGGCACTACTTACGCAACGGCAAGCCTGAGACGGCTGAGAGCTACTTAAATCAGATACTGGATAAGGCAGAAGATTCGACTTCCGCAAAAGTGTTGATAAGCCAGCTATATATTCAGTCAGGACGGCTTAATGATGCGGTAAGCGTTCTTAACCAGCTTGTGAAAGAGGATGACGCTGTAGCTTCTCTGTTGATGCATGCACAAGTACACCTTCAACTGGGTAATGAGGCGGTCGCACTCAACTCACTCGAACGGGCAAATAGAATCGACCCGCGCAATGAACAAGTTATTGTGATGATGGCCGTTGCCGAAGCCACATCAGGAAACTTTCGTATGGCTCATAAATATGCAGACAAGCTGATTGCAGCGCACCCTGATAGAGCGGGTGGATATATACTGAAAGGTGATTTTTATGCCGCTCAGGGGGAGTTTCAGCAAGCGCTGTCGGCCTATAATAGCGCAAAAAAAATCGGTCTGAGTCAGGTGCTGGTCGTCAAGTTATACCAGGTTAAACTGAAATTAAATCGACAGGATGCCGTTGCGGAGCTTGAGCTATGGGTCGATAAAAACCCAAGCGATGTGAATGTTAAGAAGATGATCGCATCGGATTATCTCAACCGTGGAAAATACGAAAAAACCTTGCACTTGTACAACGATATTCTGCTGAACAGCCCAGATGATTACCTGGTCTACAATAATCTTGCCTGGGTTCATTTGGAGTTGGGGGATATTGAGCGAGGGAAAACAGCTGCAACCAAGGCATACGAACTAAAAGGAGATGATGCTAATGTCATGGATACTTATGGATGGCTGTTGTTTAAGTCAGGTGACGATGTGAAGGCGGAGAGTCTGTTGTCCCAAGCCTACGCCCTTATGCCGGATAGCTCAGATATTAAATACCACTATGCAGCGGTGTTAGCAAAGGCCAATAAGCACTCCGAAGCAAAGAGACTTTTGACAGAAGCGTTGGAAAAAAAGGGTAGCTTCATGGCGCGCAGTGATGCGGAAAAACTGATGAAAAGATTGAACTAAAATAGCCTGCTGCCTCTGTGGCGAAAATGGCTGGGTATTATGAATAAGGATTAATGTGCTATGAGATTGGCAGTTGTTATTGTGGGATGCTTGAGTACGCTTTTGTTGGTGGGGTGTAACGCCGCGGCTCAATACAATTCGGTGCAGGCAGAAAAAAAAGGGACTCCGGTATCTCTTAGTGAGATGGCCTTGCCTGAAGAGGGCGATGAGCTGGATGACTTGAAATACACGGTTCAAGTCGGCGACATGCTTAATATATTTGTTTGGCGCAATCCAGAGCTGTCGGTAACGGTGCCGGTTCGCCCAGATGGCTATATATCTATTCCGCTGGTTGACGATCTGCCGGTTGTAGGCGTTACCACTACTGCGACCTCTCGCCAGATTGAGGCGCTGTTGCAGTCTTATATTAAGTTCCCGAAAGTAACGGTGATGGTGACAGGGTTTGGGACAGCCTATTCACATCAAGTCAGAGTGATCGGTCAGGCGGCAGAGCCGAGGGCGTTACCGTATAGAAAAGAGATGACACTGCTGGATGTATTAATTGAGGTCGGTGGTCTGACTGAGTTCTCTGCGGGTAATCGGGCGGTGTTGATTCGTGATCATAATGGAGAGCAGCAGAAGATAGCATTGAAACTCGAAGATTTAATGGAAAAAGGCGATATAAGCAAAAACAAGGTTCTAAAAGCGGGTGATATCGTCATTATCCCAGAATCATATTTTTGATGCGGATTTTTAGTGAAATTTGTGAGTCGGGCAGCCAAAGATAAGAAATTTGTTGCAGTATTGCGGGCACTCGATGGTCCGTGATCAGTATTTTGTGGGTTAAGGATGTTGTGTAGTGTCGGCTCATGAAAAGTGAGCTTTATTGCATTATGGATTGCGGTTGGATCTTTGTAATTAGTGGGTTTTTTCAATAAATGAATGAGCAGTTAAAGCAAGCTTTATCGATTGGCTATCTTTTTTGGCGTAAAAGATGGCTGGTGTTGTGGGTGGTGATGGGTATCAGTATGGTCGGCTGGCCAGTGGTGCACTTCATGCCAAATGTTTATGAATCAAAAGTGAAAATATACCTGGATACTCAGTCAGTCCTTGGGCCGCTACTTGAAGGCCTGGCTGTTGATGGACAGGGCAGTAGTGAAGAGCAGCTGGATCTGGCCCGCAGGACACTGCTTAGTCGTACTAATCTTGAGATCGTGGCCAGGTTGGTCGACCTTGATCTTCGGGCTAACTCACCTGAGGAGTTTGAGAGAATCATCGTGGATCTGAGAAATAAAATAAAGATCAATGGGAGTGAGCGGGAAAATATCTATGTGATCTCCTACTCTGACAAAGCCCCCCGCTTAGCTAAGCGGGTAGTCGAGTCACTACTTGAAACATTCATGAACTCGATGCTAAAAAGTAGTCGTGGTGATGCCGAATTGGCGCATAAGTTTCTCGAAACACAGATCTCTGTTTATGAGAAAAAGTTGATTGAGGCTGAAAGTGCGCTAAAAACATTCAAACGGGAGAATATCGGTTTAATGCCGACCGAGGCGGGTGGGTATTTTCGGCAGCTGGAAGGGGCTGAAAATAACTTAAGCCGTGCTCGTCTGGATCTGAGAGAGGCAACGCGACGACGTGATGACCTGAGAACAGAGTTGGATCAGGAGAAGTCGGTGATTGAATCACGAAGCCAGCACTCAATGATTGCGGTGGCAGAGACCCCCCTTGAGCAGCGGCTGAGTGCTATGCGGATGCGCTTGGATGAGTTGACATTTAATTACACAGAGTCTCATCCGGATATTCTTGTTCTGCGTGAAAATATTGCACTTCTGGAGTCACAAGTGGCTGCCAGTAAAGCAGCGGCTAAAGAGGGGCAGTCTGTGAGCGTTGCAATGTATACCGCTGATCCGGTTTATCAGGAGTTGAGAGTTGAGTTGAGTCGTGTTGAGGCCGAGGTCTCAGGCTTAAGAGTGCGTGTTGCCGAATATTCGCGCCATGTAAATAAATTCAAAGAGCATGTCGACACCATTCCCATGGTGGAGGCTGAGCTGGCCAAGCTGAATCGTGACTATGATGTTAACAAGAGTAACTACGAAGCGTTAGTGTCACGGCGTGAGGCAGCGATGATTTCACGTGAGGCTGAGCTTAGCTCTGATCAGGTGCATGTACGTGTTATTGATCCTCCGCGCGAACCGGTTATACCTGTGGGCCCGAACCGTCCGCTGCTTATAACCGCTGTGATGCTGGGTGGTTTGGCATTTATCTGTGGAATAATTTTTCTTGATGCTCAGTTAAGGCCGCAATTTAATTCGGTCCAATCGTTAAGAGCGGTCACCGGGCTACCAGTGTTGGGTGGTGTTTCACTCTTTAAAACACCCGCACAACTGAGAACCCGAAAAGTTAAAATGTTCACATTTTTTACGTTGGTAGCACTCTTTTTACTCGTGTATTTTATGGTGATCGCTTTTGAGGCGGGTCTGCTTTCAGCCGCCATGGTGTATTTGAATATTTCATCATAATTGATGGTATAGGTGATTTTTGATGGATAAAAATAAATCAGCTCAACCGGCTGAATCGCTCTCTTTTGTTCCAACACTCGGCGAGCAAGAGATGATGCAGTTTAAGCGAAAATTCCTCTCTTCAAAGGTTGGGCACAAACAGCTGAACTTTGCAGAGATGGAGCATGTAGGGTTTATTACGCCTGAAATGCCCCGCTGTCAGCTCTCTGAAGAGTTCCGGCAGATCAAACGTCCACTGATAAATAATGCCTTTGGAAGTAGCTCGTCACTTTTTGAGCGCGGAAATTTGATTATGGTCTCCAGTGCCATCGCGGGAGAAGGGAAAACATACACCGCAATTAATCTGGCATTAATTATGGCCCATGAGATGGATCATACCGTGCTGCTGGTCGATGCGGACGTGTTACGCCCCACTGTTTTCAAAAAACTGGGACTCAGTGATGAGCTTGGTTTGGCTGATTACCTGCGGGATCCGTCTATGACAGTTGCCGATGTCATGTATCGAACAAATATCAGTGATTTGGTGTTGATGCCAGCGGGGGGCTATTCTGCTCAAAGTGTTGAACTGCTTGCCAGCTCACGAATGACTCAGCTGGTGACCGAGCTGGCGGAACGTTATCCGGATCGTATTGTCATTTTTGATGCACCCCCACTACTGCTCTCCAACGAAGCCAAAATCCTGGCCGATATGGTGGGCCAGATTGTTATGGTAGTAGAGGCGGCTAGCACACCCCAAGGGAAAGTCATGGAGGCACTTGATGAGATGGTCAGGGATAAAAGTGTTTGCATGGTGTTGAATAAGTGCTCCTTTATCGACTCATCAGGTGGATATTATCAGCAGTACAGCGCCAAGTAGCCGGGTTGGTTGACGAATGTGTGTGTGGGAAATGGTATGTTGAGGATCGCTACACTGGTTGCCGCTCTGCTATTAGTGAGTGTTGCGACGGCTGATTTTAGAGTGTCGCCGACACTTTTGCTCTCTGAGAAATATTCGAACAACCTCTTTTTAACTGAACAGTCAACGGTTACTGACAGAGTGACACTCATCAACCCGGGTATTCTGATTCAGCTGCAGTCTGCGGACATACAGCTGGCTGCGGACTACGGTATCACCAAGCAGATCGTAAAAAACAGTTCGAATCTGGATATGGCATACCAAGATCTAAATGTCAATTTTTCAGCATACCAACAAAATAATTTATCTTTTGCCAGTAGTGCCAGTATCCAGCGACAGCCTGTCTCCTACGGCAGAACGACAACCTCCAGGATCGTTGTGAGTAGTGACATTGAAAAAGTGCAGACAGGGTTTGTTAACCCCTCTCTATCGCTATCGAACTCTGATTATACGCTTGATTTCGACTATGTTTTTGGCCTCTCGCGCTATGAGCGGCAGACTCAGGCAAGCAGTAATATCAACAGCAAAGTTCTAGAGGTAGGGTCAGGAAATAGCCATGGTCCACTCGCGGTATCGGCAAAGTGGAGTGAAACAGATGTTGATTATGTGAGTTTGTTGGGTGCAACGAGTTCATTTCAAGACATCTACCTGAAAATGTCCTACCAATACACCACAAAATTACAATTCAGTTATCGGCGCGGAAAAGAGCGAAATACAAATAGCCGCTTATCCACCGAACAACAAGGATACTATTGGAATAGCGGGTTTTCATATCGACCTAAAAGCTACTTGTTGCTGAGTTTGTCAAGCGGTGGGCGCTACTATGGCCGCAGCTATGCCGGAGAACTCTCTTACCAGCGATCGCGTATCACCATTGAAGCGGGATATGAAGAGGAGACCACCTCGGATGCCACGCGTGCATTCATGCCCAGCGAAGGGGCCTCGGTCGAGCCAGATTTTCGATCTTACCTTTCGGTGAGAAATGATATCTTTTTAACAAAAACATTAACTTCTAGCGTGTCGTATCAACGACAACGGCTGCGTATTCAATACTCAAATTCAGGCACTCACCGTTCATCACAGGGAGGCGGCTCATTTCAACGTTCTTATACTCACCGTTTTTTGACAGCGTACCAGATGAAAAGAAGTGACACGCTTCGCGTCCGATATGACTACATCAGGGTTTGGTCCAATCCGCTTGAGGGTGTATCAGCAGATAAAATTATAACCATAGATTACCAGCGACAAATTAGCCGGGATTTAAGCCTCTCTCTGGAGGCCTCTAGCCGAAATAGATCGGGGTCTGGCGGCAGCGAAGGATATAAAGAGAGGCAGCTTGCGGCCACTATTGAGATGAGTTTTTAATGATGACGACAGCGGTTCAAAAAAAAATAAGCAACGCCATGACCATTGATGTTGAAGACTACTTCCAAGTCTCAGCATTTGCGGCCAATGTCGATTACGCGAACTGGGGCGACTATGAGTCTCGGGTCGTTAAAAATACCCACGTTATTTTGAGGGCGATGTCAGATGCTCAGCGGCAAGGAACCTTTTTTGTATTGGGCTGGGTGGCCGAAAGAGAACCGCAACTGGTGAAAGATATTCTCAGCGAGGGACATGAAGTAGCGTGTCATGGTTACAGTCATCAGCTGATCTATAATCAGACACCTGAAATTTTTTACCAAGAGACCCGCAAAGCAAAAGAGATTCTGGAGGATATTATTCAGAAGCCGGTAGAGGGTTATCGAGCCGCAAGCTACTCGATCACCAAGGAGTCGATGTGGGCGATGGATATTCTGGGGGATCTTGGCTTCACCTATGATTCCAGTATTTTCCCGGTTTATCACGATCGCTACGGGGTGCCCGATGCCCCTAAACACCCTTATCAGCATACCCTGAGTAATGGCTCATCTATTGTTGAGTTCCCTATCTCGACCAAAAAATTGCTAGGCTATCAGTTGCCAGTGGCGGGCGGGGGGTATTTTCGAGTCTACCCCTATCCATTTTCAAGATCGATGCTGGCGAGTATCAATAAAAAGGAAAATAAGCCTTTTGTTTTCTACCTTCATCCGTGGGAGGTGGATCCGGAACAGCCGCGCATTAAGACAAGCCTGCTGTCGCGAACCCGACATTATATGAACCTGAATCGCTGCGAAACAAGGTTCAGGGCATTGCTGCAAGACTTTGAATTTACAACCATGGCAAATGTGCTCTCTGGTTTGGGTTTTGACAGTGTTGGAGACCGTTAGCAGATGAATTACAACAATAAAATACCCTTGGGCGTGTGAATGGAACAGGAAATATTGGATACAACACAGCGGCAAATGGCGATTCGGGTAGAGAGGCTAAAAAGTGCCGATTTCAGTGCTTGGGATGGCTATGTATCGCAATCAGAGCGGTGCAGCCTGTACCATCACAGTGCAGCGCCAAAGATGATCAACCAGCTGTTTGGTCATCATAACTACTGCTTTCTCGCGAAAGATCAGGCAGGTAAGGTTGTGGGTGTACTGCCCATTATTCATATTAAAAGTATGCTGTTTGGAAACTACATGGTCTCTCTCCCCTATTTTAACTACGGGGGGGCGGTGGCTATTGACGAAAGCACCGAACAAGCCCTGATGGAGAGTGCCATTGAGCAGGGCAAGGCCCTCAATGTCAGCCATATCGAGTTCAGGGATGTGCAGGAGCGGCAATCAATACTACCTGCTCGACTCGACAAGGTTGCGATGTTGCTTGATCTGCCGGACGACCCCGATATCCTGTGGAAGGCGATTGGTGCCAAACGTCGTTCACAGATTAAACGCCCCATTCGCGAAGGCGTAGAAGTGCTGACTGGTAAAGGAGAGTTGCTCGATCAATTTTACGATGTCTTTGCGCGCAATATGCGCGACTTGGGGACACCGGTCTACGGTAAAAACTTCTTCCGGGCGATTATCGAAACTTTTTCAGATAGTGTCCACATTGTTATTGTACGCCATGAAGAGAAGCCTGTTGCCGCCGCATTTTTGCTGGGTTACAACGGACAGATGGAGATTCCTTGGGCATCCACCCTGCGGGAGGTTAATAAAATCGGTGTCAATATGTTCCTCTATTGGGAGGTGTTGAAGTATTCGATTGAACAGGGCTTTGATCAGTTTGATTTTGGGCGCTCATCCACTGATAGCGGAACCTTCCGCTTCAAAAAACAGTGGGGAGCAAAACCAAAGCAGCTCTATTGGCATTACTGGATGCGGGATGGCGGTGAGCTGCCTCAGCTTAATCCAAACAACCCTAAGTATCAGCTTGCGATTAAGATATGGCAAAAGCTGCCACTGGCTTTAACCAAGTTTTTAGGGCCGATGCTGGTTAAAAATTTACCTTGAAGGAATTGTATGTGCGGAATAGCGGGGATTGTTTATCACGACTCGGAACGCTCGGTATCTGAAAATGAAATTATGCGTATGGTTGCGCAGATAGATCACCGGGGGCCCGATGGATTAGGGTGTTATGTGAAAAACAACATCGGTCTGGGGCATGCCAGGTTGAGTATCATTGACTTGGAGGGCGGAAAACAGCCAATCCACAATGAAGATAGCTCTATCTGGGTGAGCTTTAATGGTGAAATATTTAATTTTGTTGAGCTTAGGGTTGAGTTAGAGGGGAAGGGGCATCACTTTTACACCCTGAGTGATACCGAGGTTATTGTGCACCTCTACGAAGAGTATGGTGATGATTTTGTGAATCACCTCAATGGTCAGTTTGCTATCGCTCTTTGGGATGCACCAAACAATACTCTGCTGCTGATTCGTGATCGCTTGGGAATTGTTCCACTTTTCTATCAACAGACCCATGAGCGGCTGGTTTTTGCATCCGAAGTTAAATCTATTCTCTCTACCTTCGATAGTTCACCAAGGCTGAACCTTTCAGCACTGGACCAGTTGATGACTTTTTGGTCGCCCGTGAGCCCGGGGTCGCTGTTTGAGGGCGTCAATGAAGTCACTCCGGGGGAGATACTAACCGTAAAAAACGGCGCGATCAGCTGCCGACGATACTGGGATTGGAGCTTCCCGGATGCTAGCGGAGAGTACCGAAGTGGCAGTGATGAGCAGCTTGCGGGCGAGCTGCACGACCTTCTGATTGATTCTACCCGGATTCGATTACGTTCAGACGTCCCGGTGGGTGCCTATCTCTCCGGTGGCCTGGATTCATCGGTGCTGGTATCGATTATTCACAACCACAGTGATGCCTACCTTCGGACATTCTCCATCGGTTTTGAAGAGTCTGGTCTGGATGAACAATCCTATCAGAATGACCTGATTCAACACCTAGGGGCTGACCATAGCCGTATTATCTGCTCAAACCGTGATGTGGCGGATAACTTTGTTGATACCATATGGCATACAGAAGCCCCTGTATTACGAACCGCACCGGTGCCGATGCGGCTACTCTCTGGTCTGGTGCGCCAGCAGGGCTACAAGGTGGTACTGACCGGCGAGGGTGCCGATGAAGTGCTGGGTGGGTACGATATTTTTAAAGAGACAAAGATCCGCCAGTTTTGGGCTAAAAACAGTGATTCAGCCTTTAGAGCCGCGCTGCTAAAACGCCTCTACCCCTACCTGGATGTATCCAAGCGGCAGGGGCAGGCTTATCTGAAAAACTTCTTTGGAATGGGGCTTGAACAACCCAATCTGGCCTATTTTTCTCATCTACCGCGTTGGGTCACCACCGCGAAATGTAAAGAGTTCTTTTCGGATGATTTAAAAAGTAAGCTAGCAGAAAACCCTTATGATATCATAGGGAATAGCTTGCCGAAGGCACTGCCCCGTTGGCACTCTTTTAATCGGGCTCAGTATATTGAAGCAAAATCTTTGATGGGAGGATACCTGCTCTGCTCTCAAGGGGACAGGATGTTGATGGCAAACTCGATTGAAGGGCGTTTTCCATTTTTGGATCACCGGGTGATTGAGTTTGCCAATCAATTGCATCCAAAGCTCAAAATGAAGGTTTTGAACGAGAAGTTTTTATTGAAAAAAGCGATGGGGAAATACCTCCCATCTAATATCGTAAAGCGCTATAAACAGCCTTACCGTGCCCCCGATATCGCCGCTTTCAGTCATGAAGGCAGGTTGCCGGGTTATGTCGAAGAGCTGCTCTCAGAATCAACAGTGAAACGTTTTGGCTATTTTGATCCGAAAAGGACTCAGCTATTGGTTAAGAAAGTGAAAAAAGGGCGGGCTATCGGGCATAAGGATAATATGGCCTTTATCGGCATACTCTCTACGCAGATATGGCACAGCCTGTTCATTGAGCAGTTTCATGAGAAGTTTTCAGTTAAATAATATTAAATTTAATAGGTGAATCTATGAGCGTGGAAAATAAGGTAAAAGAGTATATTCTGGAAAACTATCTATTTACCGACGATATGTCAGCATTGGGTGATGATGATTCATTCATTGAGAAAGGAATTATTGATTCGACCGGAATTCTAGAGGTTATCTTTTTTCTGGAGGAGACCTTTGGCATTGCAGTGGAAGATGATGAGATGATTCCTGAAAACTTTGATTCTGTAAATAACATTGCTGCTTTTATAAGCAAAAAAACAGCAAGCTAAATTAAATAAATTCATTGTTAGTGAATTTAAAAGTGGTTCGTAGAAGGGCGGAATTATCATGGATATGTTAAAAATAGATGAGCAGGCAGAAGTTAAACAAATTGCAGATCGATTGATTGAGCTGCTAAGAAATAAACTACATCGCCGTGGTTTGGTGGTCGGAATCTCAGGCGGGGTTGATAGCGCGGTTTGTACCGCGCTTTGTGTTGAGGCGCTGGGCGCCAAGCGGGTCTTTGGTATTTTAATGCCGGAACATGACTCATCTTCACAGAGCGTCTCTTACGGCCAGTTGGTGGTGGATAAATATGGGCTGGATCATATGATGGAAAATATTGGCCCTACACTGGAAGCGATCGGTTGCTACCGCTGGCGAGATGAGGCGATTCGAAAACTATTTCCGGAGTACAGTGATGATTGGAAGTGCAAAATAGCCATCGCCGGTCAGAAACAGGGGACGATTAATCACTTCAATCTGGTAGTACAGTCCCCATCGGGCGAAATCTCAGAAAAACGCATGGGCCTAAAAGAGTATTTGCAGGTAGTGGCTGCCACCAACTATAAACAGCGTATTCGCAAAACAGTAGAATATTTTCATGCCGATCGATTAAATTATGCGGTTGTGGGTACCCCCAATCGAGTTGAATATGACCAAGGCTTTTTCGTGAAAAATGGCGATGGCTCAGCTGATGTAAAGCCGATTGCCCATCTCTATAAAACTCAGGTCTATGCACTGGCCCGATATCTGGGGCTGCCAGAGGAGATCTGCAACTCTACACCTTCAACAGACACCTACAGCATGCCACAGGGGCAGGATGAGTTTTACTACGCACTGCCCTATGACAAGATGGATATCGCTCTGTGGAGTTACAACCATAATGTGCCCGCTGCTGAGCTGGCCACCGCGCTCTCTACAGATGAAGACCACGCTAATTTCATCTATAAGGATATTGAGGCCAAGCGCGCCGCTACCCGCTATCATCACATGAAGCCGCTGTTGCTCGAAGAGGTGGGGATAGGTAGTTAAATGTCGTATAAGTTAAAGGGCGTTGTTGTCTGGCTGATGCATTTGCTGACATGGCCGCTTTCCATCTCAAGTTGGCTTATCTACAAGCTATTTGGCTCTGAAGAGATGTTCAGCTTCTCTGCGAAGTTGCTCAGTCTGGTACCGGGGAAAATAGGCCAATATCTTCGAACCTCGTTCTATTGCGTTACCCTTACTGAATGTAAATATGACTTGGTGGTTGGTTTTGCCTCTTTTTTTGCCCATCCCACTGCCAGCGCTGGGCGCGGTGTTGTGATCGGCAGTTTTTCAATCATCGGCTCTGCTGACCTAGGAAATAATATTCTTGTCTCAAGCAGGGTTTCCATTATGGGGGGGAAATACCAACATGATATGGAAAACGAAGGAAATACGACTTCCCAAGTTAATTATAAAATGATAAAGATTGGCAATGAGACTTGGCTGGGTGAAGGCAGCTTAGTGATGGCCGATATTGAAGGTGATAGCACGGTTTCTGCGGGTAGTGTCGTTACCAAGCCGATGCCAGCGAAAACCATTGCTATTGGTAATCCAGCACGTTTTTTAAAAAAGGAGGCAACCGTTGTATCTAAAAAATAAATTTAACGTATTTCTTTTTGTTATGGGTAGCTTATTCATGGCGAGTGTTTCTATGGCCGTGGAGGATAAGATGCCAGATAACGATATCAATGTAGTACTTGTCGGCGCCTCAATTGGCAATGGTTGGAAGTTTGATGAGCTTGCTGAACGTGTCGATGCCGATGGTTTTAATCTGGAATTTGTGGCTATTTATGATTCATTCGATAAGTCATCCGCAATAGATGAGCTTATCAGTCGCAACGAACTTCCCGATGTGGTCATCATAAAAGAGTGTTCAGTCTATTTCCCGGGAGATATCGCTGATTATAAAAAGAAAATCACGCAATGGACAGCGCAACTGGCTGAAAAGAACATTGATGTCGTGTTTGCGACCTCAGTACCCGTCAGTGAGCAAACTGGCCTAACAAGCAAAATAAAAAGCGTGATTAAAGGCGTGATGGGTAAGCCCAACAAAATGAAACAACTCACCGCCTACAATGACTGGTTACGCGAAGTTGCTGAAAAGCAGGGGTTGGCGGTGCTGGATTTAGAGGCGGCACTGCGTGTTTCAAATGAAAATCGCTATATGGATCCTAAGTATGACCGGGGAGACCATGTGCATTTGAATCCTGAAGCCTATAAAGCTTTGGATCAGGTAGGTGGCGACTTTTTATCGAAAATTAAGGCCGATCGCTCAGAAAAGTGATTTGTTTTAGCCACTTAATTTAAGTAACAGGCGTTTAGATTTTGACAGACAGGAAGTGGATCATTTTTTTTGGTGAGGATTGGGGCAGGCACCATAGTACAGGGCAATATTTAGCCAAGGAGCTGGAGAAAGAGGGTTACCATATTTTGTGGGTTAACTCATTGGGAATGAGAGCGCCCAAGCTCAATCTGGGGGATGCCAAGCGTATTGTTAGCAAGCTTAAAGAGTCTGTTTTTGATCGAAAAAAGGCTGCGGTAGGTGAAAATGAAGAGCAAAAAAATATTCATGTCATCACTCCCATTACAATCCCCCTCTTCAAATATAGTCTGGTCAGGTGGATAAACCGGCAGATACTCAAACGTCTCTTTAGAAAGGCCTATCTACACTATAATATTGCGGAACCCTATGTTATTACGGCCTGCCCCTCGACCACGGTTGTGTTGGATGATCTTCCCGCTAAAGTCAAAGCGTACTACTGCGCTGATGAATATGCTTCAATTGCAGGCATGGATGCGACACTTGTTCAGCAGCTTGAAGATAAGTTGTTAAAACAGGTGGAGGTGGTCTTGGTGACGGCAAGGGCGCTGCAGGAGCAGAAACAATCCAAGCACGAACATGTTTATTATCTTCCTCACGGTGTAGATTACCCGCACTTTTGTAAAGCGCTTCAGTTTTCCCGTGAAACCCCTCACGAGATGAAACTGTTTTCGCGGCCCATTGTCGGTTTTGTTGGCCTGATTGGTGAACATATTGACCTGGATCTACTCAATTACACGGCCAAAGAACTGCCTGAATATAGCTTTGTCATGATAGGTCCTGTTGAAGAGGGTATCGAGGTGCCTCAGGCGGGCAATATTCACTACCTGGGGATGAAACCATTCGATGAGTTACCCCAATATATTGCACATTTCGATGTTGCCATCTTGCCCTATGCAAACACTCGGAGAAATCAATTTGCCAATCCAACTAAGGTCCGTGAGTACCTGGCTGCGGGGTCCCCTGTGGTTTGCACAAATCAACAAGAAGTGAAAAATATTGATAGTGCCGTATTTGTGGCGACAACTGCGGATGAATTTGTCAGTGAAATTCGAAAGGTAGTTGCCGGTGGTTATTTGCCATCTAAACAGGCGATCTCCGACACCATGAAAAATCAGACATGGTCAGCGAGATCTGCTGAGATGATTTCATACCTGAAATCATGTGATGAGTGACAGGGGGGGGGTTGATGTGTGGTCATATGATGTTTGTTTGTGGGGTAATCCTTAAGTGAGTTTTTATTGTGTGCCAGCAGTTGGAATGACTCATGGGATGGGCAGCGTTGTCGGTGCCTTACTCTCCTCGTTAATGAACAAAAACTCTGAAATGAAGCCTGAGCTGTTTGGCGGCTGTGCTGTTTATGACTATTGCAGTGGCAAGGCGGCGCTGGTTACAGCACTCAGAGTGCTTGCGAAACTGAAAAAAGACAAGTGCGAGGTTGTTGTGCCAGCCTACACTTGCTATTCCGTTGCCGCCTCTATTGAAGAGGCAGGCCTAAAAATGGTGCTCAGTGATGTGGTGCCAGAGACCCTTGATTTCGATTATCAGAAATTAAAATCGGTTGTTCATGATAAAACATTGTGCATTATTTCAACCCACTTTTTCAGTAAAAGTGCGGACATCGATCAGGCACGCAAACTGGCAGATAGTGTTGGTGCATATTTGGTCGAAGATGCAGCACAGTCAGGTATTGATCCAGAGCGAGGGGTGATGACTTCTGACATCATCGTCTATAGCTTTGGCCGTGGCAAACCAATTAGCACAAATGGTGGTGGTATCTTGGCAGTAAGTTGTGATGAAATCAGTGCGGAGCTTACATCTCGTCATAAAGTGATGCCTATGCCAGGTCGGATCCGAGAGCTTAAATCTGCGTTGATGATGCTGATGAATGATCTGTTGATTCAACCCTCCATTTTCTGGCTGCCTGCCAGACTACCGTTCCTTGGCATAGGAAGAACGGTCTATCCCGATTATATCTCCATGGAAAGAATGGGGCGGCTTAGAGTGTTATTGCTTCAGAGGCTGTTGAAGAGGTTACCCACATTAAAGGCATCTCGGAGAGAGTGCGCTGGTTTTTATTTTAATAGGCTAAAAAAATGTGGGCGTGTTTCATTGTTGGCTCACTTGGAAAAGAGTGAATCATTTCCAATCAGGTTTCCGTGCTACCTTGAGGGTGATATTGAGCTGTCGAGAAAAAATAAATCACTTTCGGGTAGGGAGCTGGGAATATCACAAATGTACCCTCAGGGGTTGCATAAGCTGAAGGAAATTAAGGGGTTTTGCCTGAATTATGGTGACGATTTTCCCGGTGCTGATTTTGTCTCAAATCATTTAGTCACATTGCCGACACATTTACTTGTGAACGCATCAGTACGTCGTCAAGTTGTTGCTTGGCTTGTTGGAGAGTAACGTGGTTGATAACTCACAAGAAAGTCAAGTTTCACGTTTTGCCCTTTATGCGGTGGCTATGTACTTATTTGTGACGCTGGGGCGCCTGCACGAGCTTTTTCCATTTTTGATGTACCTCCCCATAGGTAAAATAACGGTAGCGGTAGTGCTGCTGGCGGTGCTGTTTATGAAGCCAATCAAGCAAAGCCCAAGCATCAAACCGCCAAATAAAATAGTGGTACTGTGTATTATCTATCTTCTTTTGGCTGTTCTGAGCGTAACGGTATCGGTCTATAAAGCAAGAAGTTTTGAGTTACTAACTGGCCCACTTCTAGGTACATCGATTTTGCTCTATGCATTGGTTAAAACCACGCGTGATATTAAATCACTCTCTTTTTATGTGAAGTGCTTTGCCTTTAGCGGAGCGACGCTAGCCTACACAACGGTCACGTTGGGGGCGACGGGAAGGCTGAGCGTGGGTATGACATTTGACCCCAATGATTTGGCCATGGTGTTAGTCACGATTTTACCACTAGTGGTTATGCTGTTTATTATGGCTCGCGCCCGCACTAAGCTTCTCTACGGCGGTGTTGTTGCCATTATGCTCTTTGCTATTGTGCTGACGGGTTCAAGGGGAGGATTCCTTGGCCTGGTTGCCGTAGCAGGTTATTTGCTGTTAGTACGCCTTCCTACTCAAACGAAGGAGAAAAAGCCGCGCCTCTCCTTTAAAAAAATAGTGCTTATCTTATCAGCGGTCGCCGCCTTGGCAATGTTTTCCAGCGATGAATACTGGGGCCGTATCGCAACGATCTTTAACCCCTCAGATGATTATAATGTAACTTCTGAGCGCGGACGTTTGGCAATTTGGGGGGATGGGATTGAGTTGATTCTCCAGTATCCCTATGGTGTTGGGGCGGGTGCGTTCGGTGCAGCACAGGGTATGATTCTTGGCGGAAGTTACCAAACAGCGCACAATACTCTGATTCAAGTGGGGGCCGAGTTGGGTCTATTGGGTCTGTTTATCTTTCTGTGGCTCTACCTTCGGTCAATTAAAGTGTTGACGGTAGCAGGGGGCTATAAAGGGGAGGACGCTTTGGAGTTTCAATGTTATCTCATTGGGTTCAAAGGGGCCTTGCTTGGCTGCTTTGTGACCAGTTTTTTTCTATCACAGGCGTACTCAACTTTATTATTTTCCCTTTTTATTCTCACGCACTGCATTGGTGTTATTGCATATAAAAATAAACTTGATACGGCTGAGGGTAATGTGGCGGCTGGAGCGACAAGAGCAAGGTATAGAAGTGGCTAAATTAGTAAAGGTAGACTCTCTGTGAGTGGATCTGGTCAAGTATTGAAGAAGTTGATATCGCACTCTGCAATATATTGGTTTGCGATTATGCTTTCAAAAATGATTGGTTTTTTGCTGATCCCGCTCTATACGCGTTATTTGGAGCCAGTGGATTATGGTATGCTGGAGATGTTGGTGTTGACCGTAGATGTCCTCTCACTGGTGCTAGGCCTCCAACTCATACATGCAGTAGCCAAGTTTCATGACGCGGCAGAAACCCCTGAAGCGAAGCGTCGGGTGATAAGTACTTCAATCCTTATGGTTGCGGTGCTAGCGATTCTTTTTTATGTAAGCTTGAGTTTTTTTGCCGACAATCTATCATCGCTAATTTTTGATAGTACCGAGTTCGCATATCTTTTCCAGACGATCTTTATCACCTCTGTTTTTGGTATAATTACCCAGATTCCATTGTTATACATTCGAATCCAAGATAGAAGCAAGCTGTTTGTGGTCATTACATTAATACAAGTGCTGCTAACGGTCTGCCTTACCATCTGGATGGTGGTATTTCTCGAAATGTCTGTGTTTGGTGTGTTGTTGGCAAATGCTATCGTTTCGGGGTTTGTCTGTTTGGCCTTGTTGTATTCGACGATAAAATCGGTTGGCATTAAACATGATGTTGCTGTTGCAAAAGAGATGGTTATTTATAGCGCGCCACTAATCCCTGGAGTGATAGGGCTGTTTGTTCTGAATTCATCGGATCGATTTTTCCTGAATGAATTAGGAAGCCTGGAAGAGGTTGGGCTATATGCTATAGGTTATAAGTTTGGTTTTTTAATTAGCCCACTATTGATTGGGCCTTTTTTATTGGTTTGGAGCGCCAAAATGTTTGAGGTGTATCGCCACCCAGATCGGGATGAGGTTTTAAACAAGGTTTTATCTGGGCTTGGTTTTTTGCTGGTTTTTTGCGCATTAGGCTTGTCAATATTTATAGAAGAGGTGTTGCAGTTGATGACAACGCCCCAATATTATGCGGCGGCGGTGGTTGTTCCCTTTATTGCATTTGCTTATGTGATGAGTGGCTTGGCGCGTGTTATGGCAACACCTCTTTATGCAGAAAAGAAAACAGGGGCTATTGGGTATATTCATTCGTCGGCGGCGGTTGTTTGTCTTATTCTCAATTATATTCTTATTCAGCAGTATGGGATTGTGGGTGCGGCAGTGGCGACGCTGCTTTCCTTCTCATACGTATTGATTGTAACGTTTGTCGTTTCTCAGCGGTTCTCTACAGTTCGTTGGGAGTGGCGTGGTATGGTTAAGTTGATTGTTGTTGCTGTGCTGGTTATCGGCTTGGGGCGGTTAATCGTTTTGGATTCACTATTACTCAATTTGCTCTACAAAAGTACCTTGATGGTAACTTTTCTAGTGGTGCTGGTGCTGGTGGGATTTGTAAAGCTGCATGATATTAAGGCTGTTGTTGTGATGATTCAAAAGCGTCAGTCGAAAAAAGGGTAGTTAAAGAGTTTTTAGAATATGAAACTTCTGCGAGAGAGTAATAGCTTGCTATTGGAGCTTTGGTTGTTTTTACCCTCCATTCATCTCGTGCATAGGTCTTAATATGGTGCTTTCAGCTGATTTCTAAGATAAATTCCAGTATCATTCAGTTTCGGTAGTGTCGCAGTGAATAATTGAAAAACGAGTGGATATTAAAGGTGGTAACAATGGATAAGACTTTTTTGTTGACCGGGGGGCTGGAGCGTAGAAAAAATGCAAATCATGGTGATGGTCGGGGGTTTGAGTCAGCAAAATTATTGCGCCTGAATATGAACTCAAAAACATTGACTGATCTCGTTGTGCTCGATGATGCAAAAATCAATTACCCTGATGAGTCGCCAAATTTTCTTTTTACTGCAGCAACATTAGATGGCGATAGTTTATGGCTATGCACTGAGACGGAGATATTTGAGTACTCATATCCTGAATTGAAGTTGAAACGTACGGCCTCATACCCTTGTTTTCAAAACGTCCATCATGTTACGCCTATCGGTACTAAAATAGGAGTCGTCTCAACGGGGCTGGATCTTGTTGCCATTCTTTCAAGAGAAACGCTTGCCTTGGAGCGGGTTATTAATGTCGAGGATAAGGATCCATGGCACAGATATGACAGTACTGTTGATTACAGGAAAATTCACTCAACCAAACCCCACGACTGTCACCCTAATTTCTTGCTTTATTTAAACAATAGTATCTGGGTGACGCGCCTAGTGCAGAAAGATGTGGTTAATCTTGAAGATTTCACTCAAAAAATAGATATAGGTGGGGCTGGTATTCATGATGGACACTTGATTGGAGACTTCCTCTATTTTACGTGTGTGTACGGTGAGATTGTGATCGTTGATGTGAGGACGTTCAAGGTTGTTGAACGAGTTGACCTCAAACAGATTGAAGGCGTTAATAGGCCGCTAGGGTGGTGTCGTGGACTAGCGATAGAGAAGAATGTGGCTTACGTGGCATTTAGTCACCTACGTCCTACCAAAGTGAAAGAAAATATCAGTTGGACACGTGATATCTTAAGTGGACGTTCGCATATTACTAAAACACGTATTGTGGCTTATGATCTTGAGAAAAAATGCAAGATAGACGAGTTTATTCTTCCTCCCGGATCCATTAATGCTATTTACAGCATTATTTGTGAGCCAACCCAAAATAAATGACTGGCTAATAGAGTTGACAGCAAGGATTGTTGCAGGCTGAGCGTGATTGTTATTAGTTGATGCTTCTAATGGGGTGCATCGTATCTATTAGATAGGGAATGTATGCTGATGATATTGTTGGTTCTTTTTTTATGCAGTTTATTTTTACTGTGTTACATGTACTTTTTCTATCCTCTGAGCTTGTGGTTAGTGGGCTTTTTTGTAAAAAATAGCCCGCCTCATAGTGGTGAGTTGCCAAGTGTCAGCTTGATTATTGCGGCATATAACGAAGAGAAATATATAGGCAGAAAAATTGAAAATGCGCTGTCTCAAAAATACCCACATGAGAAGCTGCAGATAATCGTAATCTCTGATGGATCAAGTGACAGAACACTGGAGATTGCAGAGAGCTTTGACGATGAGCGCCTTACGGTGCTTGAAGTGACGGATCGAATGGGTAAAGCAAATGCGCTTAACCAGGGGTTAAAGCGGGTAGCCGGTGATGTAATTGTCTTTACTGATGCCAATGTATTTTTTGAGTCTGATGCTGTTGAAAAGTTAGCGAGCTGTTTTTCTGATGAGTTATGTGGTGCGGTCAGTGGGCGGGTTGAGCTAGTTGCAATGGAGAGTGGCGAGCCCTTGGGTGAAGGTGCTTATATGAAATATGAGCGATTTATCCAGAAGAGTGAGTCTAAAGTACATACCATGGTGGGTATTGACGGGGGAATGTTTGCGATTAGAAGACGCTTTGTCAATGGCGTTCCAATCAATATTATTCTGGACGACTTCTACTTGGCAATGAGAGTGCTAGCGAACAGAAGCCGGATCATCTATGAGCCTAAAGCAGTGGCTGAGGAGCTGGTGCCTGCCTCAGTAGCTCAGGAATTTCGCCGCAAAACTCGAATTGCGGCGGGTGGATTTCAGATATTAAGACACATTGAGTTTCTCAAGCGCCCATTTAGCAATATTACCGCCACAATATTCTTTATTTCACATAAGTTTCTACGTTGGTTGTCACCATTTTTTATGATTACGCTTTTCGTTAGCAATGCCTTCTTGTTGGCAGAGGGTAAGTTTTTCACTCTATTTTTCTTTTTTCAGGTGGCGTTCTATTTTCTGGCGGTGATTGGCGCACTGTTGCCTAGTTTACGTGAGCGTACAGTTGTCTATATCCCATACTATTTTTCAGCTGTAAATGCGGCGTTTTTTATTGGCTTCTGGAAGAATTTATTGGGTACGCAAAAGGTAACCTGGTCTCGAGTAGACCGTTAGAGTGAATTTTTTAACAGGCGTATGGTAATGATAAAAAAGCTACTGAACAAAATACGTAAACGAGAGACCCCCTTTTGGGAGGGTGTCTACAAGGCTGGAAAGCGGTTACGAAAAATAAATATGCCGGTAATTTGGCCTCTGCACAAGTTCTTGGCGGGGGAGCGCCGTTCACGGCTTGCACTTTGGGATAAATTCACTTGTTTTTTTTATTATGAGCCTTTATTCAAAACGTGTTGTAAAAGCTGCGGCTCAGGGTTGCATTTAATTGGCGGTATGCCGCAAGTGAATGATTTACTGTCGCTTCGTGTGGGAAATGGCGTGACGATGCACGGTGCAGCAACCTTTGTTGGCAGTAAGGTCTACCCCCACCCTGAGCTTGTTGTTGGAGATAATACCCATTTGGGGTATCAAATGGGCATTGCGGTAGGAAGAAAAATCACTATTGGTAGTAATGTATTGATTGCCAATCGTGTTTCACTGGCAGGGTATGATCTGCACCCCCTGGACCCTGTCCGGCGCATTAATAATGAGTCACCCGACGAGAGTGGCTGTGGTGATATTGAGATTAAAGATTATGCGTGGATTGGAATGAATTGCTTGATTATGAAAGGAGTGACGGTTGGTAGGGCTTCGATTGTCGCTGCGGGTTCAGTGGTGACTAAGGATGTTCCTGATTTCTGTATCGTAGCGGGCAACCCGGCAAAGATTGTAAAAAGTCTGGATGAATATAGACACACGCTCGATGAAACCTAACGTTTTTATTATATTTGCGTCGAGGATCTTGAGTGGGCCTGGGAAAGGTCTGTTTCAATTTATTCGCCATGCCAAGGCGGGGCATGGCTTTGACTATGTGTTGGCTAACTTTACGAATAACATCGGATGCAAGTCAGAGTTTGCCGAGGTTGCTGAGAAAGAGGGTGCCAACTATCGATTGCTTTACCAGAAAGCAATGCTCGATCCAGCACTCATTAAGCAGGCGCTAAAGCTCTATCGGGATGAAAAGTGTAATATTATCCAGACCCATGGATATAAAGGGCATGTAATCGCTTATGTACTCTCTAGGCTGTTCGGGTTTAAGTGGATTGCTTGGGCGCATGGTTGGACTAATGAGAATGCTAAAGTTCGCTTTTACAATAAAATCGAACGCTTCTGCCTAAAAAGAGCAGATATAGCCGTTGCTGTTTCGCCAAAACTCTATGATCGTATTAGCAGCTTTCGTGGGGTGAAAAAAAGGACCTCAATGATTCTTAATGCGGTGGAGGAGGGTGAGCTGCCGGGTGAAATTGGCGGGGCTGCTACCCGTATCAAGCATGGCTTCAACAGTGATGATCTGGTGTTGGGGTGTTTTGGTCGGCTCAGCCCGGAAAAGGGGCAGGAGGTGTTGCTTGAAGCCTTTGCCCGGGTGACGCCAAAGCATTCCAAGGTAAAAGTGATGCTGGTGGGGGACGGTCAAGAGGGGGTAAGCCTCAAGGCGCTGGCAGAGCGGCTGGGAATTAGTAACCAGGTGGTGTTTTGTGGTTACCAGCGTGCGATGCAGGATTATTATGAGGCTGTAGATATAGTGGTCATGCCCTCGCATAGTGAGGGATTGCCTAACGTTGTATTGGAGGCGCAAGCAGCCAGAAAGCCCGTTATAGTGACTGATGTAGGCGGTGTTCGTGAAATTGTAGAGGATGGTGTTAATGGGCGAGTGGTGCCTGCGGGTGACCGTTTGGCGCTGGCTGAAGCCATTAGCGCAGTAGTCAGTAGTCGACAGCTGTGTGCTCAGTATGCGAAAAAAGGGTATGAGATGCTCTACCCTAAATTTTCACCAGCGCAGCGCGCCAAAAAAATTACCACACTCTACCAGGAGCTTCTTGAAAATGGATAACTGTGATGGGTGAAAAGAATCATAAACGAATCATGGAGGTTATCTATGCCTTCGAAATTGGTGGTTCAGGGCGCTTGGCTGCAGCGATTGCTGAAAAAATAAGCCAGCTTGGGGGGCAGTGTCTGTATCTGCCATCAATGGCGAAAATGGCCCGATTCACACCCAGTTGGAGAAAAGCAATATTCCCTGTTATGGCATGGGCGGTGGCACTTTTTCTGCCTTGGTCGTGAGGTATCGGTTTTATCAATTATTTAAACGAGTGAAGCCCGATGTGCTCCATATTACACAATTGATCCACTGTTATTAGCCAGCGAAACTGGCGGGTATTCCTCGATTGGTGGTGGCGAAACATGCAAGCTGCTCTCTTCGCATGGTTAAGAAGTTGAATCTGCTGGTCTTGCGGAGGCTATAACAATTACTCACTCTTAAAAGCGCATGAGCTGTATAAATTAATTACACTGGGTTCTTGGGATCAGCGAGACAAACGAAATATTCTTGGTGATGACCCCCGGAAAATTAAGCGCACGGGTCAACCCTATGTTGAGTATGGAGCAGGTGATTTTGAACTTGGGTATCTTGATACATGCACAGATTAAGATATTCCAGATAAGTAAGGCAAATAATTTTTTTGAAAATTGTCAAGGCAGGTGCTTTGCTTAAAGCAAAGGCTCGCTATTGATTTTAGTGTTAGTGCGCAAACATTACTTGAATTCAGGTTGGTAGACATGTCAGCATTGAAATATTACGCACAATCCTTTTGTATCTCGGATTTGGAGTCTGATCAGACTTAATCAGGATTTCCTTAGGTGTGGCTGCCAATAATAAAGTGCTAAAATTATAGGGAGACGATGTTTAAATTACTGAAAAAAAATGCTGAAAAAGTGTATTTAACGCTATTGATGCAATCATCGGTTCAGCGTTGCTTGTTACCTTTTGGGCATGAGCTTAGTCCTGATCGTTGGATATTTATTGTTGGTTGTTATAATTCGGGAACAACGCTTTTGGCAAGTGTTTTAAGAAAGCATCCCCTGTTGTCTGGCATGTTAAATGAGGGGGCATTTTTAACGGACGAGCTGCCATATCCGGAGCAAAAGGGTTGGCCTCGAATGTGGTCGCAATGTTTTGAGCATGTAAATATCGATCCCAATGAGCCTGGTGCAGCTGAGTCTGCGGAGAAAATAAAGCGAAACTGGTCGCTTTGGTATCCAAGTGATTCAAGAAATCTCATTGAAAAGTCTATCTCCAATTTAACCAGAATGCCATATCTCCAGGAATATTTTAAGCCGGCCTATTTTATTTATATTGTCCGGAATGGCTATGCTGTTTCGAAGGGGATTCAGCGCAAGGCTAACTATAAGCGCTGGGGTAGCCCATATAAAAATGGAGGGTATCCTATAGATTTATGTGCTGGACAGTGGCGTCTTTCAGATGAAATTGCTCAAGCAGATAAGGGGGGGCTAACCAATTTTTTAACGGTCACTTATGAGGATTTTACCGAACACCCAGTCGATACGCTGAATACGATTACCCAGTTTCTTGATATTTCACCAATGCCTATGGAAATTATTAGTAGAGGCTGGAGTGTTCATGAATTTAACTCCAAGATCATGAACATGAATGCACATAGTTTAGGGAAACTTTCTCCAAAAGACGTTGAGGCTATTGAGCGAGTTGCAGGTGGTGTTTTGGATAGTTATGGATATACATTTCCTAAGCGGGGTTGAGTAAAATATATTTACCCATTGTGGTATTTATCATCAGTAGTGTCCGGTTAGCTACTTGCATGCAAACTCTCCGAATTTCGAGAGTCTACGTCCCCAGGATTGGGTGGTGCAACCTGCGACTCTCGAGTTTCATTAAGAATTTTGGTTCGCAACTCTCTTACGCGCTTTATAGAAACGCACTCATCATGTTCCTCATGGCAGTAAATAGCCAACAGAAGATAAGTGATCAAGCCGGATAAAATTTGTACCATTAACCCATGCTCACTACGCGCAATAAGATGATAAACGCGCAGATGACGCTTCCACCCAGCAAAAAACGTTTCGATCTCCCAGCGTAGCTTATATACGAGGGCAACATCTTCAGCGGAAAGATCAAAGCGGCTGGTGGCGATCCAGTATTTTATTCCATCGACGGTGTACCCCACGAGTCGGAGTGGTTTTTGTGTCTGTTTTTTTCCTTCTTTCCCCAGCAGGACTTTGGCGTCATAAGTAAGCGCCAAATCAACCCCACCCTACCAACCTGAGCCATTTCCCTCCACCCTGTGATACTCAATCACCACGGAGCATAGAAATGAATGAAGCAGAAGCAGGCACGACAGCACTGACAGAGCGCCAG
>JAKIVC010000011.1 GCA_021647245.1 Gammaproteobacteria bacterium | reverse complement strand
CATAGCGAGTTGGAACCACCTGATCCCATCCCGAACTCAGAAGTGAAACGACTTAGCGCCGATGATAGTGTGGGGGCTCCCATGTGAAAGTAGGTCACTGTCAGGCTTTTAATTTAAGAGACCCCATTCAATCGCTGGATGGGGTCTTTTTTTTGCCTGTTCGGCAGGCAAAGCGTGAATGTGTCGCCACCTCGTGGCTACTTTTATGGCACCCCTACCAAAAAGTGACGCACCTACGCGACAACTGATTCCCTCTATTCCATCCAGCCCTGTATCCATTCTCTGCTTCCCTTCATCACCGTCTCTCAATAATGGGATGTGAAAATCTCTGACGAAAAATCCCCTTTCTTTTTCGCGCTTGAATAATTTAATGGTGCTCCTTATCGTGTGAGGGGTTGATTTGACGATGAAAGGAAACCGCGACCTATCGACTTATATTAAAACTTAAATCCTGAAAATGCTCACAGCCACTCAGTATAAGTTTTTGATCGGCGTGATGATATGAAGCTTTTCGGGAATCACAATAAGGGTTTCACTCAAAATTATCACTTGTTTTACAGGCCAATATCTTATGCTGTGAAAGCACGATTACTTGGAATGTTTAGGTGAAAGGGGAGGGATGGATACTTTACACATCTTATGGATCGATTTGCGCTCTGTTCATCATCAGAGCAGTTTTTATCACTATTTGAACAAAAACTGGAGGGTGTCCCGGATTAGTGGTGTTGAAGAAATCGATCAAAAAATACGGGAAACTGCGCCGCTACTTCTGTGTTTCGAATACGATTATCCCGATATTTCCCGACTTTCAGCATTACGACAGGCCAGATGTCTGTTTCCATCAATTCCCATCGTTATGCTTACCGAGCAGCACTCAGAGACACTGGCTGTTTGGGCTTTACGAACCCAGGTTTGGGATTATTTCGTTAAGCCTTTTCCGCCTCAAGAACTGGTAAACAGTGTCGCCGCTGTCTTAGCGCTGGATAGCTTGTCAAAAGATGCAACCGCCCCACTGTGTTGGAAAGCTCACTTGCTATCTAACTCTTTTCCACCTGAGGTACGGTTTCAGACCTATCAAATGAAAAAAACCTACGCTGCGCAAGCCTTTGTGGAGGCTCACTATCATGAGAAAATTTATGAAAAAGAGGTCGCTCAGCTCTGTGGGTTGAATGTTGCTACTTTTAGCCGCCACTTCAAAAAAGAACACGAAACAACCTTTCGTGGCTATGTGGTTAATTTTCGCATTTGCAAGGCGAGAGAGCTGTTGCAAAATCCTAACGCCATGGTCACGGATATCGCCTATTCAGTTGGTTTTAATGACCCGTCATATTTTACCCGTATGTTTCGGCGCATTGTTGGGGTGAGCCCATCTCACTACCACGAAACGTACAAAATAGAATAAATAGCAGAATTACCTTCAGGCAGCCCGATTCGTCCCAACCGAATAGGTTCTGCCAAATCGAGTAAGGGAATGCGCAAAAAAGTACTACTGTTTTGCAAAAGAATCCTAACTAAACAAAACCACCCCCCTCTACACTCTACTCAAAGGATCGACTGTACAGGTCATTAGAAACAGGAGTGATTAAGATGCCAGTTCCAATCTCATACCCCGGTGTATACATAGAAGAAGTCCCCAGTGGTGTCCGTACCATTACAGGTGTCGCCACATCAGTTGCTGCTTTTGTTGGGCGTGCCAAGCGCGGCCCAATTGATGAAGCCAAAGTGATTACCAGCTATGCGGATTATGAACGCTCTTTTGGCGGGCTGGATCTGAGCAGTGCCATGAGTTTTTCAGTGCGTGACTTTTATCGCAATGGGGGTACGTTGGCGGTGATTGTGCGGCTGTTTAATGCGGGCAATGGGACCGCAGTGGCGACGCTAAGTGCGGATAACCTCGAGCTTTTAGCGATCTCCTCTGGGGCGTGGGGCAATCGATTGCGGGTGACCGTCTCATATGATGATGCGGCGACAGCTGATGTGGCTGCACAGCAGGGCTTGAGTGTGACGGATCTGTTTAACCTTACTGTTGAAGATCTTAGTACTGGTTTCCGTGAGGATTTTTTGAATGTTTCGGTTGCCGTTGGGCCGCGTCAGCTGGATAGGGTTCTTGAGAATATGTCGACTTTGGTCAGGCTTCCAGCGCTACCTGATCCACTGTCACGGCCCGCCGAAGGGGTCTACACCGTACTTGAAGCGGATGAGGCGTCGGATGGTAATGTGTTGGGTGTTAATGACTATATCGGCACAGGAAAGGATGTAGCGAAAGAGGGGCTTTACGCACTGGAACAGGCGGATATGTTTAACCTGCTCTGCCTGCCGCCGGATTGGGATACAGTGGCTAATGCAAGCTATCCGGGTGCCCTGTTATCCACTGCTGCCAGCTACTGTGAAGATAAACGTCGTGCCATGCTTTTGGTTGACCCGCCAAGTGACTGGGGTACCACAGATGCTGCCGTTACCGGTATTAGCACAGGCATCGGTACCAACAGCAAAAATGCCGCTATTTTCTTTCCGCGTATCAAACAGACCAACCCGCTACGGGATAATCAGCTTGAGTCCTTTGTACCTTGTGGGGCTGTCGCCGGAATATTTGCGCGCACCGACAGTCAGCGTGGTGTCTGGAAGGCACCGGCGGGTATGGAGGCGACAATGCGGGGTGTTACAGAGTTAACCGTTAAGTTGACCGACCAGGAGAATGGCCGTTTGAACCCACTGGGTGTGAACTGCCTGCGAGCATTTCCAATTATTGGTCGTACGATCTGGGGTTCGCGTACTTTGAAAGGGGCAGATCAACTGGCCTCAGAGTGGAAATATATTCCGGTTCGTCGAACCGCGCTGTTTATTGAAGAGAGCTTGTATCGGGGCACTCAGTGGGTGGTTTTTGAGCCTAACGATGAGCCCCTATGGTCGCAGATCAGGCTTAATGTGGGTGCCTTTATGCATAACCTGTTTCGCCAGGGCGCCTTTCAAGGCACCACGCCGCGAGAGGCTTATTTTGTTAAATGCGATAAAGAGACAACAACGCAAAATGATATTGATCGCGGCATTGTCAATGTTGTGGTTGGTTTCGCCCCGCTGAAACCGGCTGAATTTGTCATCGTCAAACTCCAGCAGATTGCTGGCGAACTTGAAGTTTAAAAGGAGAATGTCATGGCTCAGTTTAGTGTGAATCCACAGCGATTTGATCCTTATAAAAACTTTAAATTCCGTATCAAATGGGACGGCAGGTTTGTCGCTGGCGTGAGTAAAGTCGGTGCACTTAAGCGTACCACTGAATTGGTTGAACACCGCGAAGGGGGTGATCCCAGTGCGGTGAGAAAGTCGCCAGGACAGAGCAAATATGAGGCGATTACTCTGGAGCGTGGTGTCACTCACGACCCCGAATTTGAAAAATGGGCCAATAAAATTTGGAATTTTGGTTCCGGTCTGGGTGCGGAGGTCTCGCTGAAAGATTTTCGCAAGGATGTGATTATCGAGCTCTATAACGAAGCGGGTCAGTTGGCTATCTCTTATAAACTTTTTCGTTGTTGGGTGTCGGAATATCAGGCACTGCCCGAACTGGATGCCAGCGCCAATGCGGTGGCTATTCAAACCTTGAAGCTGGAGCATGAGGGCTGGGAGCGCGACTATGAGGTCAGTGAGCCAAATGAGCCTGAATTTACCGAGCCAGGAGGGTAGTCGATGAGACCCCTCGATTCGACTGAGCTACTTAACGTATGGGAGTACGGGCTAAACCAGTCAACTCTACAGCAGGCGCTTATTCTTATCACTGCCGCTTCTCCCGAACTTGATTCGGATGCGGTGGCGGGGTTGAGCATTGGTGCGCGGGATGCCCGCTTGTTACAGCTGCGTGAGTGGATGTTTGGCACAACACTCCTCAATACGGCACAGTGCCCACACTGTGCAGAGCGGGTCGAGTGGGAGGGTAGGACGGCGGATATGCGCCTGCAGGGTGTGGATGATGTGAGTGCCGACCCGGTGGCGGAGTTTCAGTTAGCGGTGGATGACTACCAGCTCCACTTTCGCCTGCTCACCAGCGTGGATATTGCCACTGTTATGGCAGCAACAGGGGATAGCAGCAGCGCCGCTACCGCACTCATCGAACGCTGTATTGTTTCCGCTGACCGTGCTGGAAAAGGGTGTGATTTAACTGAACTGCCACAACATGTGTTTGAGGCATTAAGCCAGCAGCTTGAAAAGCTGGACCCACAAGCTGAAATTCGTACCGCACTGACGTGCCCTGAATGTTCCCACCAGTGGGAGGTGCTGTTTGATATTGCTAGTTTTTTGTGGGTTGAGATCAACACTTGGGCGGAACGCACGCTTCGCACTGTACACCGGCTCGCGACTGCTTATGGTTGGAGAGAGGAGGATATATTAAGCCTCACGCCAGTGCGTCGGCAGCTCTATCTCGGGATGGTGGGTCGATGAACGACTTTTTTGCCAACTTGGTTGGTCGTCATCTTGGAAGGTGTGAAACCATACAGCCCCGCACACTCGGGCCGTTTGAGGCGGAGCGAGATGGCATGGCGGCCACGCCTTCCACTGAAGAGGTTAATAGGCCAGTAGCAGAACATAACCAGGTGCCACAACCGCCAGCAGATAGACCTCACGTGCAATCAAAAGAGCGGGCTTTAGATATAAATTCGTTTGATTTGAGCGTGGCAAGGGGTAATCACCAGCCGCACCCTGCGGATCCGTCACCTCCCTCTTCCGCTGATAGGCCCGGCGTCGCTATTTCTGAACCCGCCTCTGTGGAGGGCAAAAAAAATGATCAATCGCCTTCGTTTTTAGTACAAAGCGATGCTTCGGTTCAGCCGGATGCAAATGGAGATCAGCCCGGCTCTTCAGCATCGATAAGTTCACTTTTAGATGTTGATAAACATCCCCATCGAAACCTATTTCAGGAGGAGCCGGCTGGTAGGCTGGCATTCGCCGCAAGTGAGTTGCCAACTTTTAGCGAAACGGCTGCGTCGAGAGATCATCGACAGACACCTGAGGCAAGTCACCACATCCCCTCCACATTGAGGGTAGGTGAAAATCACCTTGAAAATGAGTCAGACCTGAATCATCGTGTCCGGACAATGCTCCAGTACCTGACTGAAGATCTGAAGCGGCTAGCTGTGGCGGATGATCAACGCAGGGAAAACAGTGATAGCCCGGTATCGACTTTGCCTGAAAAAGAGGCCCCGCCATCGGCCGTCGTTGTTGCGCCACAGCTGCAGCAGGAAACCCTAAAGTGGCCAGCTGATCAAGAGAATAGCGGCTCTGTGGGTGAGCGAGAAAACACACCTCACCATGAACGGCTGGAGCCACCATCATGGTTGTCTGGCATTGAGGCTCAATTTCAACAGCATTTACAGGCGCAAGAGGTTAAGGCCGAACCGGTCATTAATGTCACTATCGGCCGGATCGAAGTACGGGCTGTTCAAGCTGAAAAACCGAAAAGTGCACAAGCGCCAAAGAAACCAACGGGTGTCATGACTCTGGATGAATACCTGCAACGACGCGAAGGTGGGCGGCGATGAGTTCACCCTCAGCTATTGCTGCAGTGACTTCAACGTTGCGTAATCTATTAACAACCGCAGCGCACGAAGCCCCCGAGTTACTGGATACCACGGTGACTACCCAGCCGCCGGGTATAGCCCGCAACGGCAATGACGCCAATCAGCTCAATCTTTTCCTGTATGGCACCTCCATCGATACCGCATTCAGTAACGCGCCGATGTCCGGCCAGACCAAAAATGGTGAGAGTGGTCTGCCACCATTAGCGTTGGTGCTCAAATACTTGATTACCGCTTACGGCCGTAACAATGATGATGTCAACGGGCATCGACTCATGGGGTGCTCAATGAGTGCACTACATGACCATCCAATACTGGGGCGGGCAGAAATTCAGGCCGCACTACCGGATACAGACCTGCAAAATCAGCTTGAACGGGTAAGAATTACCCACGATGCATTGTCAGTGGATGATATGTCCAAACTCTGGACCAGCTTCCAATCTGAATATCGCCTCTCTACCGGCTATGAAGTTTCAGTAGTGCTCATTGATAGCACACGATTCGCCAAAACAGCGTTACCAGTCTTAAAGCGAGGTGAAGATGACCGGGGGGTCTCTGCACAGGCTGATCTGACTCCACCTTTTCCAGCCATTACTGACATTGTAGCGCCTAACCAACAGACCAGCGCCTTGCTGGGAGACACCCTCATATTGAGTGGCCACCATCTGGATGGTGATACCGTGATGGTGCGTTTTAGCCATCCCCGCTTAACCAGCCCGATTGATATTACGGCATTAACTGGCGGCACAGAGAGCCAAATAAGCGTGCAAATACCCAACAACCCAGCGGATTGGCGGGTGGGGTTCTATGCTGTTGAGGTCATTATCAACAAAGCAGGTGAGCAGGATAGACGCACCAATTTACTTCCATTTTCGCTCGCGCCGCGCATTATGGGTATTGCACCACCCAACCCGGTTGTTCGTAATGGATTGGGCAGGGCGGAGTTAACACTTACCTGCCACCCGCAAGTGAGTGCCGATCAACGGGTGGCACTGCTGTTAGGTGATCGCGAAGTGCTGGCGAATGAGCACCCCCTCCAAACGGATACATTAACCTTTGTTATAGACGATGCCCCGCTCGGCAGCCGTTATGTGCGGCTGCGAGTTGATGGGGTGGATAGCCTGCTGGTGGATCGCAGCATGACACCGCCCACCTTTGACAGCGCCATGGAGGTGACGATCTCATGAGCGAACAAGCGATGCGTGAGCAGTCAGCGTGGGTAGCGGCCAATGAAGAGCACCTAGCGGCAACACTCAAGTGGTTGCGCCTTAAGTTGCAACAACAGATACCAGCACAAACGCGGGAGGAATCATCACCCCAGGAGAAGGCAGATGACTCTTCTGGCGGGTGGTTTAAACGCAAGCTGAGCCAACCTCAATCGAGTGCTCGACACCTACCGCCACCAGAAACCAGCGATGATGAGACGATAAAACAGGCTGCTCAGGTGATTGCTAACTGTGAGAAAAATGATCCACCGCCTGCACTGCTGATACTGGCGCAGCGACTCGGCCTGTCACATTTTGACCAGCAAGTGCTGATGCTGTGCAGCGCCATGGCGCTGGATACACGGTTCGCAACGCTTTGCGCACAGGCACAGGATGATCTTAATAGACCCTATCCCACCTTTGCATTGGCATTTTCCTTGTTTGATGACCCCGACTGGAATGCCCTCTCACCCCATGCTCCGCTCAGGCATTGGCGACTGTTGGAGATTAATCAGCCCGGAGCACAGCCATTAACCAGCGCCGCGCTGGGCACGGATGAGCGCATCATCAACTACCTTAAGGGGCTGAACTATCTGGATGATCGACTAATGCCCTTGCTTGATTCAATGGTTTTTCCACTGACGGATGAAACCTTACCCCCCTCACAGCAACTAGCGGCTGATAATATAATTGATTACTTAAAGCACTCAAATGGCCAGAAAAGTGTGCCTGTCGTTGAGTTGCTGGGACACGATGTTGCCAGCAAGCACCTCATCGCCGGGCAAGTGGCATCGGTATTGGGCCTAAGCCTGCAAAGCATGGACATCAAAATATTGCCCAGCCAGATGGGTGATTTCGAAACCTTTACCCGACTCTGGCAACGTGAATCTCTGCTGATGCCGTTGGCCTTGTATATCCATATCGACGGGGCCACTGATGCTGAAAAAATGCAGCTCAAGCGTTTTCTGGAGCGTAGCAATGGTGTTGTCTTTCTCGATTTAGAAGACGCCAAGACCGAAACCGTCCGCAACCGGTTTTCTGTTGAAATCAACAAACCGACACCGGAAGAGCAGCAACAGCTCTGGGCGGAGGCATTACAAGGTCAAGCTAACGATCAGCCACAGCGCTTAGCCGAACAATTTTCCTTTGGCCAAAGCGAGATCAGACGCTTGGCTCAGTCTGCCCTTGATGAACCTACAGAGAACGAGGCAGCATTAAACTCGGCAATAGACAAAGAGCTGTGGCAGGCCTGCAGCATCGCAGCCCGAGCCGGAATGGAGCAACTGGCGCGCAGAATTGATGCCAAAGCCACCTGGGAACAACTGGTGTTGCCGCCGGAGCAAACAGCCTTGCTCAATCAAATTACCGATCAGGTTGCCCAACGTAATCGGGTATATAGCGACTGGGGTTTTCGGCAGCAGATGAATCGCGGCCTAGGGATTAACGCACTGTTTGCTGGAGAGAGCGGCACCGGCAAAACCATGGCAGCAGAAGTTATCGCCAACGCCCTCAAACTTGATCTTTATCGCATCGACCTCTCATCAGTCGTCAGCAAATATATTGGCGAAACTGAAAAAAACCTGCGCAAGCTGTTCGACACCGCCGAAGACAGTGGCGCGATTCTGTTCTTCGACGAAGCCGATGCTCTGTTTGGCAAACGCAGTGAAGTCAAAGACAGCCACGACCGTTACGCCAATATTGAAATCAACTATCTGCTGCAACGCATAGAGTCCTATCGAGGCTTAGCGATCCTGGCCACCAACATGAAATCCTCACTGGACAAAGCCTTCGTGCGTCGGCTGCGCTTTATTGTGGATTTCCCGTTCCCCGGAATCGAAGAGCGAACCGAAATGTGGCAAAAGGTATTTCCGCCTGAAACCCCGATTGATGAAAACCTCGACTATCAACGTCTGGCCAAATTCAACCTGACCGGTGGAAATATCCACAGTGTGGCGCTAAACGCTGCGTTTCTGGCGGCGCAAAATGGCAGCTCGGTCACAATGCCGCTGTTGTTAAGTGCGGCGCGGATTGAATACAAAAAACTGGAACGACCCGCCAAGGCATCTGATTTTATCTGGCAGGGCAATCTGGAGGTGGTGAAATGAATATTAATTTGCATATTGAGCGGCTGGTGCTGGATGGGGTTGCGCTGGAGCCGCATCAGCGACCGGCGTTAAAGGCGAGCCTTGAGGCGGAGTTGGCAAGTCTGCTTGGCCGCAATGGTGTAGGGGCTGGTTTACACAATGGCGGGGCTGTTGATGCCATCCGCGCGGATTCAATCGCTATTGGTGGAAAAAACGAACCATCCGGCCTTGGAAAACAGATTGCCCGGTCGGTTTATGGCGGGATAAACCAATGAAACAACAAGCTACAACTCAAACACCAAAACAGACTATGCCACCACCAACTAGGGGTCTGTTGCCGCATGCTGCTGTGCGTGCGACTTCTGATCATGATCTGTTCGCAAATAGCCCGGCGGAATCAGGTTTTGACCATGACTTCAGTCAGGTTGCTGTACGACATTCGGCACCAATAGTCAGCCGGAATTATTTGAATGCATCATCTCCACCCTGGATTCAGGCCAAGCTGAAGATTGGTCAGCCGGGAGATAAATATGAGCTGGAGGCGGATCGGGTGGCGGAGCAGGTGATGCGGATGCCTGATCCAGGGTTGTCTTCTTTGGTTGGTGATTCGTTGTTGGCAAATGGTGGTAGTTCGTAAGCGCCAAATCAACCCCACCCTACCAACCTGAGCCATTTCCCTCCACCCTGTGATACTCAATCACCACGGAGCATAGAAATGAATGAAGCAGAAGCAGGCACGACAGCACTGACAGAGCGCCAGCGTTACTGGCTTGATCACCTGCGGGCCTGCGCAGCATCGGGAAAAAGTATCGCCAAGTATGCGGCGGTTCACGACCTTGCTGCCCCGGCGATGTATGCTGGCAAGAGGGTGCTGGTCAAGAAAGGCGCGCTGCCATCCAAACACCCCGCGCAGTTTCAACGAGTGCAGCTCATGAAGGCGGTGGTTGATCGCGAGCCAGGTAGGGTGCATTCCATGCACCAAAAAACGATAATTATGGAAATGAATGATGAATATTTTACGAATTAATTTTAATCACGGATGCTTATGGTGCGTAAAACGCACCCTACGTAATTAATGCCGAATTATCGGAGAGCGAATGCGAAAGGCGGGACTTATTTTTTTACGGTGGTGACTTACAGGCGGCAACGATTTTTATGTAATGAAATGGTTCGGAACGCATTACGTGAAGGTATTAAGGCTACACAAGCTACTCATCCATTCACCATTGATGCATGGGTGTTATTGCCTGATCATCTTCATAGCATCTGGACATTACCGTCCGATGACGCCAACTTCGGGGCTCGTTGGGCGATGATAAAGCGATATGTAACCAAACAATGCGGTCCGGAATTAAAACGAGATGCGTGGATGAACCCATCAAAACAAAAAAGGAAAGAATCAACCATTTGGCAACGGCGTTTTTGGGAACATCAAATCCGTGATGATAGGGATTATGAAAAACATATGGATTATTTGCACTATAACCCGGTGAAACATGGGTTGGTAGAAAAGGTAGCGGATTGGCCGCATTCGACGTTTCATCGATATGTTCGACAAGGTGTTTATGAAACGGATTGGGCTGGTGTGGTTAATCATCAAGAGCAAGATAGTTTTGGTGAGCCATAACTAAACTAGGTAGGGTGCACTCCATGCGCCAAACAACGGTAATTTATATTGCGAACTAAATTTTATGCACGGATGTTCGTGGTGCGTAAAACGCACCCTACATTATTGAGAGTATGTTATGAGCGAAAAAAACAAGACCTACACCTACCGCTGCGGCCAAAAGATCGGGCTGGAAAAAAGCCCCGATCAACTGGTCGTCAGGTCCCTGCCGGATACTCTGGATGATGCGGCGATTGTAGCATCCGAGCAGGTCTCTTCTGCATCAACCCGGATTAAAACCAGTGCGGCAGATTTAGATGGTTTGATGGCGCGTTGTCGTGGTGTTGCGCCAACTCACCATGCCTATTGTGAGGTGGAAAGTGGTGCGGAATTCCTGATTACCGATCGGGTTTTTGTAGCTTTCAAAGAGACGCTTGCAGACGAACAAGTGGATGCTTTTGCGGGTCGTTATGGTTTGATGAAAAGAGCTTCGTATAGTGAACGGGATTATCTGTTCCAACTGACCAATCACACCGGTATGAACCCAGTCAAGCTGGTGGTGAAGTTGATGGAGGAGGAGCCTTTGGTTGATCTGGCCGAGCATGATCTGAACCAGCGTATGAGCAAGTACCAGTTTGCGGCTCCTCTGGATCCGGACTATGCAAGGCAATGGCATCTGCATACTAATTTCAATCACCCAGCTTATGACTCCCGATCCAGCTCTCTGTGTGAGGATGCGTGGCGATTGCTGGATGGATTCGGTAGTGATGAGGTGGTGATAGCAGTGACGGATGATGGTTGCAAGCTGGATCACTTCGATTTTGATTCTGCCGATAAGTTTGCCGGTTGGGGCTACTTTCGCGGTACACGTCTTGTCACGGCGGTGGATATTGATGCTGAGGCCGATGAGATGTATATCCCGGGGGCAAACCATGGCACATCCTGTAACGGGGTGATTGGTGGTGAGATCGATGCAGTGCTTACGGTGGGTGCGGCGCCGGGATGCCAGTTGTTACCCATTCAATGGGAGTCCTCGGGGCCTTCTCTCTTTATTAGTGATTCAAAATTGCTGACAGCACTGGACTATATCGCGGATAAAGCGGATGTGATGTCCAACTCCTGGGGTGGCGTTCCGATCAGTATGTGGTCACTGCCTGTTATCAACCGCATTAAAACATTGGCGCAAACTGGCGGACGACGGGGTAAAGGCATCGTCTTCTTATGGGCGGCGGGTAATGAGAATTGTTTGATTGATTATACGGCACCTGAAGAGGTGCCCTATGACAATGGTGTGGCCGTGCAGGGCGGCTCACTGGTGTGGGTCGGGGTGAAAAAGACACGCACTTTCCGGAATAACCTGGTGGGTATACCGGGGGTGATGCATATTGCTGCATTGGCGAGCACCGCCAAACGCAGTCACTATTCTAATTACGGCCCCGGTATTTCACTTTGTGCGCCGAGCAGTAATTCACACACCTATTATCGGATGACAGTGAGGGGCTTGGGTATTACCACCACCACCGGTAATAGTGGTGGTGTGACCGATACCTTTGGTGGCACCTCCAGCGCCACGCCGCTGGTTGCCGGTGTGGCTGGGCTGGTGGTCTCGGCAAATCCGGCACTGAGTGCGCAGGAGGTGGTTGCGTTACTCAAAGGTACCGCCGCCAAGGATCTGGATTTTGACGACTATCCGCAAACACCACCAGCCAATTTTGATGAAGATACCCGCTGGGATGTCTCGCCCATTGCACCGTTTGATAGCGGTGTCTTTGCTGATAATGGTGATGCTGAGGGCAGCTGGAGTCCGTGGTTTGGTCACGGTAAGGTCGATGCGCAAGCGGCTGTCGCGGAAGCGCTGAGTCGGAATCAGTCAACAACAGGAGGGCTGGAGTTCCGTGCTGACTCTTCACCAGACAGAAGTATTCCTGATAATAACGCCAGGGGAATTAAAGACAAAATCACCAGCCAAGATGATTTTGTGATCAGTAAGATAAAGATTGGTGTTGATATTACCCATAGCTACATTGGTGATCTGCGCGTGACGTTAACCTCACCTTCTGGTACCTCCGTGGTACTGCATGACCGGGCCGGAGGCGGTGCGAATGATCTGCGTGCCGAGTTTGACATGCGCTCTGCACCGGCTTTGTACGCCTTGTCGGGTGAGCCGGTGGCGGGGGAGTGGCAGCTTCACGTTCAGGATTTGGCATCGGTTGACCGAGGTCGCCTCAAGCGCTGGTCTCTGGAAGTATCTGGAGAAACAGGCTCTTCAGTTGTTGTTGAAGAGAGCCCTGGCATCACCATTCCTGATAACAGGCGAAATGGCATTGAACGTGTTCTGACGGTCGCCGGAACAGCTCAGCTCGATACGCTTGCCGTTGAACTGGATATCACCCACACCTATATCGGTGATTTGGTTGTCGAACTGATTTCAGCCGAAAACAGCACAGTTTTGCTGCATAACCGCTTAGGTGGTTCGGCAAATAATATTATTAGAACCTACACCATGGTGAGCACGACCGCTTTACACGCTTTACGGGGTGAGTCAATCAAGGGTGACTGGCGATTGAGGGTGTCGGATCATGCGGGTGCTGATCAGGGCAAATTGAACCGCTGGGCACTGAAAATGACAGGGTTGCCGCAATGACCGGGCTCTCCCGCTCTCCGCGTTTGATTAAAGGCGCTTTGGTAGGTGTGGACATTTTTAATCCACTGGCCAGCGTGGTGGTGTTTCAGTACAACCCGAATACCATGACGCGCCGCCTGGAGGCTCGTGCCGCCGGTGGTGATGGTGATCCGGGTGAGGTACAGCGGCTCACTGGCCCACCTAAGGAGACAATTACCCTCAGTATCGAAATTGATGCAGCTGATCAGTTGGCCGAGGCAAACCCGCTGGCGACCACCATGGGTATCTACCCCGCTCTTTCAGCGTTGGAGATGATGCTCTATCCAAAGTCGGCGGCGGTGATTGCTAATACCATTCTCTCTGCGATCGGCTCCATCGAAATCCTGCCCACAGAGGCGCCATTTTTACTCTTTGCCTGGGGAGCGAAGCGGGTGTTACCGGTGCGGATTACCAGTTTCAGTATCACTGAGGATGCCTATGACCCCTCACTAAATCCGATTCAAGCCAAAGTGGAGCTGTCACTGGCGGTGTTGAGCTACCAGGATTTTGGTGTGCTTCATCCAGGGCATAGTCTGTTTATGGCGCATCAGATGGCCAAAGAGGTAATGGCTACCTTGAATGTGGTCAATAGCGCCGAAAATATTGTGACGGGACTATAAGCTATGCGTAATCTGTTATTCCCTCCTACCAGTCGTTACTACAACACAGAGACGGCACGTTTTAAAGCAGCAGATGGCCAGGAGGTTATCCATCTCAAGCGCCGTTTTATCGCTGCACCAGAGCACTTTTCGCTGTTACAAGAGCACCTTGTCACTGAAGGCGATCGGCTGGATAACCTCACTGCACTCTATCTGAATGACCCACTGCAGTTCTGGCGAATTTGTGATGCCAACGGTGCGATGCTTCCCGCTGAGTTGACGGACGAAATCGGCCGCCGGTTGCGGATCACTCTGCCCGAAGGTATTCCGGAGATTCCCAATGTTACTGGGTAATATTCTGACGCTTCTGATCGGGCCAGCGGTGCCGGTGCCGGCACCACTGCCGGTTATTGAAGCGTTGCAGAGTGTGCAGGTCACCAGCTCTTCCCGGGCGCGTAGCGGTTTTCAATTGACCTTTAGTGTGGGTAAAACCTCTGCGATACAGCTTGCACTGCTCCCCGCAGGTTATTTTGACCCCATCGTGACACGGGTCATCATTATGGTCACCGTCAATGGCATCCCGAATGTGATTATGGATGGTTTTATCACCCGTCACGAGCTGCAACCGAGCAGTGAATCGGGACAGTCAAAATTGACGATTACCGGAGAGGACCTGAGTATCGCCATGGATTTGGTAGAAAAAGTTGTTCCCTATCCTGCGATGCCCGATGTGGCCAAGGTGGCGGTCGCCTTAGCACCATACGCGGCACTGGGTGTGGTGCCGCTTATTATTCCACCGCTTGTTTCTACTGTTCAAAACCCTGCAGCTAGAACCGAAAGCCAGGTCAATACAACTGATTTGGCCTATATAAAAAGCTTGGCGAGCCGCAATGGCTATCTGTTTTATATACAGCCCGGCCCATTGCCGGGTCAGAGTATTGCCTACTTTGGCCCAGATATCAGTGTGCCTGTCCCGCAACGCGCGTTAAGTATCAATATGGATGCGCACACCAATGTTGAATCATTGAGTTTTTCACTGGATGGAATGGCAAAAAAAATCAGCATCTTCACCATTTTGGATCCCATCACCCGAAGAGTCCCTATTCCGATACCCGTGCCCAATATCAATGCAACCAAACCGCCATTGGGGCTACGACCAACCCCACCGGCAAAGATTGGGATGCACAATGGTGGGGCGCGGCTTCAACCGGATGAGGCAGCAAGAGATATTCTGAGCTTCATGATGAACAATGCGACTGCTATCAGTGGCAGTGGCTCGCTGAATGTTATGCAGTATGGCCAGTTGTTGAGTGCCCAGACGGTGGTTGGTGTGCGGGGCGCAGGCATCTCCTATGACGGACTCTACTACGTCGACAGCGTAACCCATAACATCAAAAAAGGTGAATACAAACAGAACTTCACACTCTCCCGCGATGGGTTGATCTCCAATACACCGGTTGTTCTGCCATGAGCGAATCGAATGAAACAGGGCGTTTTTTCGGCAAATACCGCGCCACCGTGTTGAATAATGTTGACCCTGAAACACGGGGGCGGTTGATGCTGACTATCCCCGATGTGCTGGGGTTGATTCCCTCCACCTGGGCTGAGCCGTGTGTGCCACTTGCCGGCCCCACCGGGCCACCGATGGGCGTCTATATGGTGCCACCGATAGGGGCGGCTATCTGGGTAGAGTTTGAACAGGGTGATCCGGACTATCCGATTTGGGTTGGGTGTCGGTGGGGTGGCTCTTCCGATGTTCCTCCACTGGCTCACGCTGGTCTGCCCGTATCGCCCAACATTGTGCTGCAGACAGCAGGGCAGAACAGCTTTGTGATCAGTGACCTGCCGGGACCAACCGGTGGCTTGATGTTGAAGAGCGCTTCCGGTGCATCAATTATCGTCAATGACACTGGTATTTATATTCAAAATGGTAAGGGGGCCAGTCTCATCATGAGTGGGCCAACGGTCACTATCAACAACGGCGCGTTAGTCGTCACTTAGGGGGGTATATGCCCGGTTTTTTACTCCATGTTGGCGCTCAAGTGCTCTGTTCACACGCTGGACAGGCGACAGCCACAGTACCTAATCCTCGGGTCACACTCAGTGGTCAGCCCACTGTGTTGATGAGTTCGCCTTATGTGGTGGCAGGTTGTACTTTTCCACCACCTACGGTGGCCAATGGCCCCTGTGTGACAGCGCAGTGGTTGAGTGGCACCACCCGGGTCACATCCAACGGCCAGCCGCTACTGGTTCAAAGTAGCCAAGCGATCTGCACACCAACCGGAACACCGTTGGCAATCGTCGCAACCCAAACCCGAGTGAGTGCAACGTGAGGACATGATGAATATCGACTTTCCTTTTCAGTTTGATAACCGGGGTCATACCGCAAATACGGATGATAACGGCCATATTCGCGACATGATCGAGCAGTTTTTGTTTACCCATGTAGGTGAGCGGGTCAACCGTCCTGACTTCGGCAGTGGCCTGCGGCAACTGATCTTTGCTCCCAATAGCCCGGAGCTGGCCTCGACGTTGCAGTTTACTGTGCAGGCCGGTTTGCAGCAGTGGTTGGGTGATGTGATCGAAGTGCAGGCGCTGGATGTGGTGAACGACGATGCGGAACTGCGTGTCGAGATCAGCTACCGGGTGCGGCGCAGCGGAGAAGCGCACACGGCAACTTTTGTTCGGAGGGTAGGGTCATGAGTGCTCTGATTTGTCACAATGTGCAACGGCGTGAACGGGTGCGCCAGCACCGTCAGTTGAACGGAATCGACTACCTGGAGGTCAGCCACGATCAGCTCACACTGACCGTCTATTTTCTGGGTAAAGCGCCGCTTGAACTGGAGATCGGAAATATACGCATTGAGGGTGGGCGGCGTATTCGGGATGTCAGTGTCAAGATGGTGCGGCTGCACACCTTTAGCCAGATTGAGTTTGACGACTACATGGAAGTGGAGGTTGATAAGCCGGGTGACTTCTCTGCCTATACTTTGCGGGTGGTTGAAAAAAGTGAGGTAGGGGAGTGGCAACCCCACTCCGATTTTGATCCACGCTATGACCAAATTACCTTCAACTTCAAGGCAGGCTGCCCCAGTGATCTTGATTGCAAACAAGTCGCTATTTGCCCACCGGATCCGAAAGAAGAGCCGGACATCAACTACCTCGCCAAAGATTACACCAGCCTTCGTCAACTGATTCTGGATCGCCTGGCGCTGGTGATGCCGCAATGGAATGAACGCCATGTGCCCGATATCGGCATGGCGCTGGTGGAGGTGCTGGCCTACGTTGGTGATCACCTCAGCTACTACCAAGATGCAGTGGCCACCGAGGCCTACCTTGACACCGCTCGTAAACGAATTTCCGTTCGTCGCCATGCGCGCCTAGTGGATTACCCGATGCATGAAGGGTGTAATGCCCGTACTTGGCTCTGCATTGAGAGTGATGGTGATTTTTCGCTGCCCAGCAGCAAAATTTATTTCGTGACCAATCTCCATAAGGTGTTGCCAAACAGTAAAAGCGTGTTGCTTGAGGATGAGTTGCACCAGATACCATCGAGTGCCTATGAAATCTTTGAGCCGATGGCCCGGCAGAGCAGAGAGCAGGTTCAGTTTTACCGTGATCACAGCCGAATCGGCTTCTACACCTGGGGTGATGATGAGTGTTGTCTGCCGCGAGGAACCACCCGTGCCACCCTGAGAGGGGTGCTGGTAACAGAGCAGATGCCGCCGCAGGAATCCTGTGAATCTGTTGATAAGGGGACGGGTGATGTTGTGCAGAGAGCGTTAGGAGTGGCGGAATCCACAGTACCAAAACTTCACCTGAAGGTGGGTGATGTGCTGATTTTTGAAGAGGTTATGGGGCCAAAAACCGGCCATCCGGGTGATGTTGATCCCAACCACCGTCATGCGGTGCGGTTGATAGCGGTTGAGACGGGTGTTGACCCGCTTAACGAAGAGCCAGTGGTCGAAATTAGCTGGGCAGAAGAAGATGCTTTACCTTTTCCACTCTGCCTTTCCGCACTTGGGCCTCCGCCCGCTTGTGAGCTTCTGCATAATATCAGCATCGCCTGTGGCAATGTAATTCTGGTGGATCACGGTAAAACCGTGGATGAAGATCTTGGTAAAGTGCCGACGGAAAAGCTCATTGAGTGTTGCCAAGGCGCTGGGGTTTTGGCAGATTCGATAGCGATACCAAAACACTACTCACCCCGCTTGGGATATGCCGCACTGACATTCAGTGAGCCGCTGGTGGATGACCTGCCCGCCTTGCATTTGCTCAAGCAGGATGTGCGGCGAGCCTTGCCACAAATAACACTCACTGCAAGTTATGCGATGACTGGTGATGTCGCTTGGTCGCCCCAAGGTGACCTGCTGGGTAGTGATGCCGGTGACCGACATTTTATTGTAGAAATTGATAACGATGGATATGCCCAACTCCGCTTTGGTAAGGGTGGGTTGGGGCGGCAACCGGATGCTGGAACTGCATTTCAAGCGGTTTACCGCATTGGCGCTGGAGTAGCTGGAAATGTTGGCAGTGGTGCCATTTCACATCTTGTCATGCGAAACACGCAGTTGAGTGGTGTCTCGATACAGGTGCGCAACCCTTTTGCTGCACAAGGCGGTGTTGCGCCTGAACCGATCAGTGAAGTCAAATTATTCGCCCCGCATACGTTTCGCAAAAAACTACAACGGGCTATTATCGCCGATGACTACGCGGCAATTGTACAGCGTGAATTCAGGGGTAAAGTACAGCGTGCGGCAGCACGACTGCGCTGGACAGGGAGCTGGTATGAAGTGCTGGTGGCTGTTGATCCTTACGGTGAAGAAGAGGCGGATGCGGCGCTGCTGGATGCCATCAGCAAACGCCTGCACCGTTACCGTCGTATCGGCCACGACCTGGTGGTTAAACCCGCTCGCCGTGTTCCCCTCGATATTGAACTGAGTATTTGTGTATCGCCGGGCTATCTGCGGGGTCATGTCAAAATGGAGCTGTTGGGCCTTTTCAGTAATCGAATGCTGGCTGGCGGCCAAGGTGGTTTTTTTCATGTTGATAATCTGACCTTTGGTGATGATCTCTATCTGAGTCAGCTGGTTGCCACTGCCCAAGCGGTAACGGGGGTGGAGAGTGTGCGGGTGATAAAGCTGCAACGTTTGAATGAGCCGCCCAACCGGGAAATAGAGAGTGGTGTATTACCGCTGGGCCCATTTGAGATCGCCCGGCTGGACAATGATCCTGGTTTTCCCGAAAACGGTAAACTGACACTGGATATGCGAGGTGGAAGATGAAAGCCGAGTGCTGTGACTGTTGTTCTCCAGAGGCGGCTGATAGCAACGCCTGTGGTTGTTGTGACGGTGTTGAACCCTTAACACCCTTGTCAACCGCCAACCGGCCAGGCTTGCCCCAACTCAAGTACCGTATTGGTAGCCATTCAAGTTTCCTGGAAACTATGATCGCCCGGCTCTCCAGCAGTGATTATCCACAGTTGGCGGGGCTGACAACACGCAACAGTGATGATCCATCCATCGCATTGCTGGATGGCTGGGCGACGGTGGCCGATGTGCTGACCTTCTACCAAGAGCGCATTGTCAACGAGGGGTATTTACGCACCGCCACGGAACGGCGCTCGGTTCTGGAGCTGGCACAGTTGGTGGGTTACTCATTGCGCCCCGGGGTCAGTTCCTCTGTTTTTCTTGCCTATACCGTTGATGAAAGCAGTACGGAAGAGATTACCATCCCGGCAGGAAGCAGAGTACAAAGCATCCCCGGGCCCGATGAGTTGCCGCAGTCGTTTGAGACCCGTGAAGATCTTAGGGCGCGGGCGAAATGGAACAATCTTAAACCGAGGATGACGCAGCCGCAGAGCTGGGAGGTGCTGACTCAAGGTGAACACGTTTACCTCAACGGTATCAATACAAATTTGAAACCAAACGACCCGCTACTGATAGGCCTTGGAGGGGGAAAGCCAGTTTTTTATCGCGTGAAAGAGGTTGCTACGGATCTATTGCTTGATCGGACACAGGTTACCCTGCAAACGGAGACTACAGTAGTTGATGGCCAGAGTGCAGTGGCGAGCAAGGTGGGTTTGGATGTTGTGAAGAAGGAGAGCTTTCAGACTCGACTAATCAAACAGCTCACCACTCCGCCTTCGTTGCAGCCGGCCAATTCACTGCGATTAAGGCGACAGCTTGGTGATCAATTTAAAGTGAAAGGCGAGGCGGGCTACCGTGTAGTGAAGCGCTTTTCCCCCGCTCTGCGTGACACCCTAGCAACCGCAGCCGCAAACTCAAAAGCATCGCTTGATAATAATATTAAAGTATATGCTTTGCGGGTGGAAGCGTCGCTGTTTGGACATAATGCACCCAAGCGTACCAAAATAAAAGAAGGGGGTGAAATTGAAATAATCGGTGATTGGCCCGTGATTGAGGAGCTAGCAACCAATGATCGTAACACCCCTCATGAGGAGGAGAATAGAGTCTACCTAGACGCCCGATATGATGGTGTTTTGCGCGATAGCTGGGTTGTTGTCGAAACGCCCGCTACGAGTCGCTTAACCGATAAAAAGACGATGATTGCTAAGGTGAATGAAGTTGATGCTGCTCTCTCTAGATCAAAATATGGTGTGACAGCACCGACAACTCAAATTGAGCTGACGGGTGAGCGCTGGATAACGATCAACGATCATCTCGATGTCCCGTCGTCACCACAGGGTGATGATTTTAATGTGATCCGTGGCACGACGGTTTATCTTCAACCCGAAGAGCTTGAACTGGCCGAAGAGCCGATCGAAAGCCCGGTTTGTGGGGGGAGTGATGAGTTGCTGGAGCTGGACGAGTTTTATGACGGACTGGAAGCGGGCCGCTGGGTGATTGTTTCCGGCGAGCGTGAGATAGAAGGGACAAGTGGCGTCAGATTCAGCGAACTGGCAATGCTCTCGTCGGTAACTCAGGATGTTAGAAGGGAGTCTATAGGTTTAAGCCAATACCAAAAGCAGCGACCTCCCCGCCTTGGAGAGAGCAACCATACCTTTATTAAACTGGCTGACAAGCTCGCCTACTGTTTTAAGCGTGACACGGTGGTTATTCATTGCAATGTTGTTAAGGCGACTCACGGTGAAACGCGCAAGGAGGTGCTGGGCAGTGGTGATGGCAGCAAGGCGTTGCAATCATTCGAGTTGAAACAGTCACCGCTTACCCACTTGTCGGCACCCAATCCAAGCGGTGTCGAGAGTACCTTGAATCTGTTTGTTAATGATATCGAGTGGCACGAATCAGACTCGTTGGCTGCTCTCTCTCCGAACGAACGCCGCTTTATGACCAAAACTGATAATGACAGCAAAACATCGATTATCTTTGGCAACGGTAAGGAGGGTGCTCGTCTGCCCACCGGTATTGAGAACATCAGAGCTGAGTACCGCAATGGCATGGGCAAAGGCGGCAATGTTAAAGCCGAACAAATCTCTCTGTTGGCAAGCAAGCCGTTGGGTGTCACGGGAGTAATCAATCCGTTGCGCGCATCCGGTGGGGCAGATCGAGAGAGCCGCGACCAGGCACGCAAAAGCGCACCGTTGGCGGTGATGGCACTGGACCGTCTGGTATCAGTGCGGGATTACAAAGATTTCTCCCGTCTCTATGCGGGCATCGGTAAATCCGATGCTGTCGAGATCACCAATGGTCGACAGCAGTTGGTACATGTCACTATTGCAGGCGCTGATGATATTCCCATTGATGAAAACTCGGACCTATTCATCAACCTGCGACGTGCGTTGCATGACTTTGGCGACCCCTACCAACCACTACAACTGGCGGTACGCGAACTGATGTTTATCGTGATCAGCGCTAATGTGAAGGTTCAAGCCGACTATCAATGGGAGTCTGTGGTGGTCAACGTGCGCGCAACCCTGCTGGATACCTTTAGCTTTGAGCAGCGTGAGCTTGGGCAAGATGTCGTGTTAAGCGAAGTGATGAGTGTGATACAGGCGGTGCCCGGTGTTGCTTATGTGGATATGGATAGCTTTGGTGGCATTCCAGAGAAGCAGGTGGATGAATTTGAGCAGGGCGAACGTCGGCTATTGACGCCTGATGAAATTGCCAATCACATCCAGATGTTAATTGGCATGACTGAAGAGTTGGGTCGGCCTAGATCGAGAATAAGGGTGAATTTGGCGGATATTGAAAAGGGGGCAATACGCCCTGCTCAGCTTGCATTCCTGACAGCGGATGTACCTGAAACGCTGATTCTGAACCAGATCAAGTGAGGATAGATTATGAGTGAGTTGAAACAGGATCGCCTCTATGAACTTCTGCCGGTTATTTATCGCATGCGCGATGCCGAACAGGGTGAGCCACTGAAGGCGTTGCTACGGGTTATTTCCGAACAGGTCAACTTGGTTGAAGAGGATATTAGTCAGCTTTACGAAAACTGGTTTATCGAGAGCTGTGAAGATTGGGTAGTACCGTATATTGGTGACCTTATCGGCTATGAACCGGTGCATGAGGCGGGGGAGCCGTCGATGGTGGGTACCGCGCAGGGGCGACAGCGCAACAATATATTGATTCCACGCCGGGAGGTGGCCAACACCCTTCGTTATCGCCGCCGTAAAGGGACACTGGCGTTGCTGGAGTTGCTGGCCAATGATGTAGCTGGATGGCCCAGCCGGGCAGTGGAGTATTACGCGTTGCTGGGTTGTACCCAGGCGGTTAACCACCTTCGCCTTGAGCGTGGAAAAACCGTGGATCTGCGCCGAGGTTCGGCATTGGATCTGATTGACACTCCGTTCGATCAGGTGGCGCATCGTGTCGATCTGCGTTGTATCAACTCTCGTCGTACCAACGGTCGTTACAACATTCCGAGTGTTGGCCTGTTTGTCTGGCGGCTGCGTGCTTATGCTGTTACACAAACACCCGCCTACTGTTTTGAAGCGCAGGGGCCACACTGTTACACCTTTAGTGTATTGGGCAATGATAGTCCGCTCTACATAAATCCTGATCCGGAGGCTGACCCCACCCACATTGCCGATGAGTTCAATCTGCCGGTTCCTATCAGGCGGCGTCTATTCTCAGAAAAAAAAGAGCAACTCTATGGCGATAACAGCAGCTTGCAAATTTGGGTCGGGGTAAAAAAAGGGAAGAAAATCGAACGCAGGGCGGTGTTGCCTGAGCAGATTATTCCTGCTGACCTGAGCGACTGGTCCTACCTTCCGCGTCGCGGAGCGGTTGCAGTTGATCCAGTATTGGGGCGGGTCGCCTTCCCCTCTCGTCTCTGGCCAAAAAATGGTGTGTGGGTCAGTTACCACTACGGCTTTAGTGCTGACCTGGGAGGGGGCGAATATGCGCGAACGCTGTCACAACCTTCCCAATTTATACACTATCCGGTGGGTGAGAATGAGAAACTCAAGACCATTAATTCTGCGCTACAGCAGTGGCAAAAAGACAATAAAAAACACGCAGTTATCGAAATTATGGACAGTGGTGTCTACGTTGAACCGATCAATGTCGAATTCAATGAAGGGCAGCAGAGCTTGCAACTGCGGGCCGCTAATCGTAAGCGCCCGGTGATTCGACTGCTGGATTGGCAGACCGACCGGCCGGACTCCATGACCATCACCGGTAGCGCGGGGAGCCGCTTTACCCTCGATGGCATACTGGTGACGGGCCGTGGCCTGCATATTGCCGGTGAGCTGGCCGCATTGACCCTGCGTCACTCAACGCTGGTTCCCGGATGGAGTTTGGGTGGCGGTTGTGAGCCACACCGCGCCACTGAGCCCAGCCTGGAGATTTTTGCCGCCAATGTTTGCGTGAAGATCGAACACTCTATTTTAGGGGCTATTCAGGTTGATCCGGCTGTTGCAGTGCCAGTGGAGAGCCCCGGTCAATCAGCGGGTGAAGATGAGAGTGCAAATGAAAATGTGCAACCACCCCACTGTCAAAGCCTGGGTGGTGAGGTTCGTTTGGATCCAATTAGAATCTGCATCAGTGACACCATTCTGGATGCCACCGACCCGGAGCTGGAGGTGCTGGGCATGCCCGGTTGTCCGGTTGCCCACGCTACCCTGACGATGGTACGCAGCACCGTATTTGGAGAGATACAGACGCACGCCATTGAGTTGGCTGAAAACTGCATCTTTAATGGCCGGATCACTGTTGCCAGACGCCAGCAGGGGTGTCTGCGATTCAGTTATGTCACTCCGGAGTCACGTACGCCCCGGCGGTACCGTTGCCAGCCCGATCTGGTTGATCAATTTGTTGAAAGTGCCATCCGTAAACAGGCAGCGGATGACAACTTGCCTCTGCCCACCGCTGTGGCGTTAGAGAGTGCAAAACAACCGGAGCGATTGCGGGTTCGTCCACAATTTAACAGTGTGCGTTATGGTGTTCCGGGCTATTGCCAACTATCGGATAGTTGTGCACAAGAGATTAAATCGGGTGCTGATGATGAGTCGGAAATGGGTTCGTTTCACGATCTTTTTCAGCCGCAACGGCAGGCTAATTTAACTGCCCGCCTTGAAGAGTACATACCCGCCGGGGCAGATGCCGGTATTATCCACGCCAGTTAGGAGAGCGTTATGAAAGGCGATTTTTCACGTATTACCTATGATCAACGAAAACAGTACTCCCTGCTGTTGATGCAGCAGGGCAGGGTGCAGCTAGACGCCGACTGGAATGAACAGGCCATCACACAGTGGTTGAATCTGCAAAATTTGGCTGAAGATCTGATAGGTGAGCATGGCGGGCCGGGCGAGAGCTTTAAAATTGAACCAGAGACAGATGATGTCAGTGGTTCCACCGTGACACACGATTTCACCATCAAACGGGGGCGCTACTATGTGCGGGGGGCCTTGTGCCAAAATAGTGATGACTGCCTTTTTACGCAACAGGAGGACTATTTTCCTGATGACAGCGAAAAGATAGCGCATGGGAAGGCGTACTTGGTTTACCTGCATCTCTGGTGGCGGCATATGACCGCTGATGAAGATGATGATATTCGAGAGGTTGCTTTAGCGGGGCCTGATACAGCTACCCGTTTAAAAACAGTGTGGCAGGTGAGGTTGTTGGAATTGCCGGCAAAGGAGGCGGAGGCGACGAGTGGTTCTGCGCAAGACCTCAAGCAAGATTACGAAAGTTTTATAACGCTGCTGAAGGGAAAAGAGATCATAAAACAGGGCGACGGGCTGCTACAGGCACAGGCAAAAAAAGCCTCTGAAGCAGGTAAACCCTGTATTACCGCGCCGGAAAATCGCTATCGAGGTGTTGAAAACCAACTCTACCGTGTGGAGATTCACCACAGTGGTGAGGGGAGTGGGGGTGCTACATTCAAATGGTCCCGAGAAAATGGCTCGGTGATTTTTCCGGTTCGGGCGCTGAGCGGTGATACGGTGACCTTGGCGCATCTCGGGCGGGATCAACACTTCGGCCTAAAAGTCGGCGATTGGATTGAGGTGATAGATGATATTTATGAGCTGCAGCGCAAGGCGGAAAACCTGCTCAAGGTGGTTGAGGTTGATTCCGACACCTTGGAGGTGACGCTCTCCGGTACACCTTCAATGGGAAGGGCGTTGTCGGTTTATCCACTAAAAAAACCTTTGCTGCGTCGTTGGGACCACTCGGCTAAATGTGCTCATGGTACGATTCCGATTGTACAGGATGAGTGGATTGAGCTGGAGGATGGTGTCGAGGTTAAGTTCCCCAAGCCCCCGCTTATGAAAGGCGAAGAGACAGAGCCAGCGTCCTACTGGTATCAGTCTGGTGACTGGTGGTGGATTGCGGCACGTACCGCGACCGGTGATGTGGAGTGGCCACAAGGTGTGGATGGGCCTGCTGCACAGAAAGCGCTGTCCCATGGTGATCGTTATGCTCCGCTGGCGCTGATTAACAGCGGTGCCAGTGGCAATATTACGGTCCCCCAAGATTATCGGCGAGTTATCAATCCACAATGGCAGTGATCGCTTTAAATTATATTGTGTAGCTGTCCGGCTAAAGCGTATTTAGACCCTATCCAATCTGGATAGGGTCTTTTTTTGCCTTGTGCAAGGTGTGGTGGTTCTATTTGTGTGATTAATCAGAGATAATCAGCTCATGGCTGCTTACGAAATAATTAAATACATACACATTAGTTGTGTTGTTTTATCACTGTCCGGTTTTTGTCTTCGTTCATATTTCTTGCTTCGTGATCCTGAAAAGCTCTCTTTAGCGTGGCTTAAATATCCACCGCACATGGTTGAGACTCTGCTATTACTTTCTGCGATTGCTATGCTTCCTCTGCTTGGTCAATATCCGTTTGTTGATGGTTGGTTAACGGCCAAACTGGTTGCCATGCTGCTCTATATTGCTGCTGCCGGTTACACTCTTCATGCGGCACGGACTTTTAGGTTGAAGTTGTTTTTTATCACTTTGTCGCTGCTTATTTTTCTATATATTGTGGGTGTTGCACTCTCTCACGATTATCATTCGTGGTTTTCCTCTGTTATTGCAGTTTAATCCCCATAATGAATGGTAGAATGGCGGTTTTATATCTTAGATAATCTTGTAATGCATGATGCGGCTCTTTACATACTGAAACAACTCTCAGTCGATCGGTTTTATTCGGGCAGTCAGCTTGCGCGTGAGCTAGCGCTCAGCCGGACGGCTATCTGGAAGCATATTCAAATGTTGGGTGTTTATGGTGTTGATATCTATTCACTACCTGGTAAAGGGTATAGACTTGCCGATTCGGTTGAGTTGTTAGATCAGAAGAGAATTCTTAATGGCATGCAAGGGTCTCATTTGATCAGTCGGGTGAAGGTTCTCCCCTCGATTGACTCAACAAATCGTTACTTATGGCAGCTGGCACATAAGGGTGAGCCGAGTGGCTCGGTTGTTTTTTCCGAATTTCAGAGTGCCGGGCGGGGTCGACGAGGCCGACAGTGGGTCTCGCCTTTTGCAAAAAACATTTACTGTTCGCTGCTTTGGCGTTATGAGGATACTCCTCATGGGATTGGCGGACTCAGTCTGGCGATCGGTATCGCTGTCGTTGATGCACTTGAAAAAATGAGTGTTTTGGGTATAGGGCTTAAGTGGCCAAATGACCTTCTTTGCGGTGACAGGAAAGTGGCGGGTATTCTTTTGGAAATGTCGGGTGATCCCTGTGGCTCTGGTTGTGTGGTGATTGGTGTGGGTATTAATGTTGATATGAAGGGGTTTAGTGAATCCGGTGCGATTACACAGCCATGGACTGATTTGGTTGAGTTAAAGGGTGGTTCGGATATCTCTCGCAATGAACTCTCCATACTATTGTTAAGGTCAATCAATCAGGCGCTCTTGAATTATGCACAGAGTGGCTTGAGTCAGCTGATTCAACGTTGGAATGAGCTTGATGTGATGTTGGGAAAAGAGGTGGTTATTCACGGTGTCAGCGATACAGTAGGCGGTATAGCGCAAGGGATTGATGAGAGTGGTGCATTACTGTTATTGAGTCAGGGTAAAATTCGTCGAATTCATAGTGGTGAGGTCAGTTTGCGCCTTGCTGAAAATAGTGGTGATTTATGTTGTTAGTAGATATTGGTAATAGTCGAATTAAATGGGCTGTTATCAATGGTGATGAGTTTACATCAATGGGTGAGGCAGAGTATGTCTCTAAAGAGCTTGAGTCACAGTTAGATGCGATGTTGTACTCTGTTGAAAAGCAGATGATTATCGCGGTCTCATCTGTCGCCTCGCCTCGTGTTGTTAAAATGTTTAGTTGCTGGGCAGAAGCGCGTTGGCAGAGTGAGGTTTTGGTGGTCAAGACAGCCAAACAACAGGGGAAGCTGCTTAATGGCTATGTTAATCCAGAGCGGCTGGGCGTTGATCGATGGTTGGCGATGATTGCTGCAACGGATGAAGGGCGTCTTGGTGTGCCGGCCTGTGTAATCGATTGCGGAAGTGCTATTACGATTGATGTGGTGGGCGGTGATGGTCAGCACCTGGGTGGTCTGATCACCCCCGGTTTGTCTTTGATGCGTAATGCACTGGTTAAGGGTACTCGCGGTATTCGTCTGAAAGATGAGTTGCCGGCTGAGGTCAGCCTTCTTGCTAGAGATACTGAGGGGGCTGTGATGGGTGGCACGCTATACACGGCGGTCTCCATGCTTGATCGAGTCTGTAGCGATATAGTAGTGGGTACGGGTCGCGATACGCGGTTTTTTATTACCGGTGGCGATGCGCCTACGCTGATTCCTCTGCTTGATAAGACTTTTGAATATGATGCAAACCTGGTTCTGAATGGTTTATTGTGTGTTAGCCGCCAGATGAGCGAAGTGTAGTCTTATCTGTTTACAAATGAGGGTTGAATGAAGGTTTTCATTGCCATATTAATTGTGCTGAATGGTCTGGTTTTTTACCTCTATCAACAAGGTGTGGTTGAGGTTGCCGGGAACGATGTTAGTACGGATTACGCCGTGGACAAGCCTCTACTTGAACTCGCTTCCGAGCGCCTTGGTCTGCCCGTGGTGGCTCCGGTCGAAGAGATAACAGACTGTTATGAGATCAAGGGATTAGTAGAAACGCCAATATTTGATCAGTTGGTCGAGCAGCTAACGGTATTGGGGCTACCATTTGCAAGTGACCATCAACAGGTTGAGGAGGCTGAGAGCTACTGGGTCTATGTGCCCGCGCAAGAGACAATAGGGAAAGCCAGAGAAATACAGCGAGAGTTGGTTGCTTTGGGAGTTAACGACCTGTATGTCATCGAGGCGGGTAGAAATAAGAACAGTATTTCACTGGGTCTATATACACAGCATGCCGCCGCACTTGACCGAGTGGCGTGGTTTTCAACCAAAGACATTACGGTGTTAATCGCTCCGCGCTATAAGACGCACCACATTTACAGTGTCAATTTAGGGCCGCTCTCTGCGTCGCAAAATGAAAAAATATCAGAAATAATGGATGAACAATTTTCTTTGCTTAAATATGAAAATAATCCGTGTAATTGATTGTAATTAAAACGGCTTTTGAGTATTATGCACCACGTCGCCGGTATAGCTCAGCTGGTAGAGCAACTGACTTGTAATCAGTAGGTCCGGGGTTCGACTCCTCGTGCCGGCACCACACAAAATACCTTGTATATCAAGGTAAAAAGCCCTCATTATGAGGGCTTTTTTTATGCTGTTCGTCTTTTAAATCGGCCATCTTTCATTGGCGGCGCCAGGCGATTATCGACGTTTAAAGATCTCACGAGCATCATAGCCAAAACGCTCCCGCAGGATGTTATAGAGGTCATCCGGATCGTTGAAAAACTCTTTTACCGCATAGGTGTCGTTATACTCCTCAAGCACCAAGTAAGCACCTAGGTTGTAGTAAAGCGCTTGAAGTTGGTAACTCTCACTGCTGGGGGTCACCAGGTCAGCGGGGATGATCTCTATGGTTGTCACTTTCTCCGCAATAGCTATATTGAGGATTTTTTGTTGTTCCCAGTAAGACATTTTATAAAATCGCCCCGCAATAAAAGCGGCATTGCTATAAGAGGTCATGCTGGGGAAATACTTTACATCGATATCGGCATCTGTCAGTCGCTTATAGTCTGCCTCACCTAACTGCAATGCGCTAAAAACACCCTTGGCAAAACTACTGGAAGCTTGAGCTGATTTTTTTTCATAAATGCGTAACAGACCATGGGAAAACCAGTGCAAACCTTTGTTTTTGCCATCCCCCAGTTGGTTCATCATGGGCTCTAATAGCCCAACACGCGCCAACAGCACATGAAATAGATAGGAGTTTGCGAGAAAGCCATTTTCTGTTTCATGCTTCCCTTCAGGGCTTCGCAGGTAAGCGAGTAGTGTGCGCCGGGCATTCATTAAATTGCCCTCTTGTTTGGCAGACTCCCAGATTGTCAGCAGTACTTCATTCAGTTCCATGCGAGCCGCATAGGGCAACGAAGCGAAGGGGATTGGCTCCTCTTCTACCAACGCTTCTACCGAATCTCCTTCTGGCTCCATAGCAAAAGAGAGGGGTGGCAGTAAAAGCAGGCAGATAAGAGCAGTGCCAACGCAGAGGCGCTTGAGCAAAGTATTATCTGTAGTGGCCATAAAGTTTAAAATAGTATCTGTCCTGAGAAATACGATTAAAATAGAGGGACGCTAGTCTAAATATCGGCCTCTTTGAATAATCCATAAATTATGCGCAGTGGGTAGTTGATTCGGCTTGATCTGTTGATGCAGATAATAACGTCTATATTATCACAGGCTTGCGTGCTGTCTCACAAAACATAACGGCCAGTTACAGGAAGGATCCATATGCGGCTATGCCCACTACTGTTTATTATCTGTCTCTTGCCAATCAGTGTGGCTGAGGCGCTAGATCAAGCGCGTGAGCGGTTAGTGGCTACGGAGTTAGTTGAGCGTATTGGTGGTCATGAGGCGCTATGGTTAAACGATAATAGCGGGCGCTTTTTGAGCTTAAAAGTTGAGCACCCTGAGGTGGAGAAGAGGGGTGGGGTTATTCTCTTGCACGATATGGATGCCCACCCAGACTGGCCTGAGGTGATTTCACCACTGCGCTATGGTCTGCCTAAAAGTGGTTGGCCTACGGTGTCAGTTCAGCTGCCACTGCTGAGTAATGATGTGGTGTTGTCGGCTATAAATCAGCAGAAGGTCATTGACCAGGCAACGGCTCGTATTGTTGCCGCCGTAGAGTATTTTACGGGCATTGGCATCTACAATATTGTCTTAATGGGTCATGGCCTGGGAGCGACGGCGATTAGCCACTTCTTATCGGGTGAGTTGGCGCCAAGGCATGCTGTTTATATTAAGGCTTTTATTGCCATACGTTTCCGTATTCACGAGGGATTAGCCACGACCTATTTACCTAGAAAACTGTTACAACTAAAAACAGCCCTCCCTATACTTGATATACTGGGTAGCCGGGAATCAGACGACACACAGCAACATGCACGTGAACGTAAAGCGGTAGCGATACGGGCGCAAAGGTCTCATTATCGACAGGAGAGAGTGGGCAGCGCCAATAATAACTTTTGGGCTGCTGAAGGGTGGCTGCTTTCTCGTATTGGTAGCTGGCTTAGGCTAAATGCGGCTGGCGCAGAGGTCGTTTTGAAGCCACTTAATCAGTGATCTCTTTGTATCTGCTCGTGCAAAGGTCTCAATCAGCCACTTAAATTTTGAAGAGAATGATTTAAATGATCGCATTTGCCAAAATAATGCATATTCTTGCTGCGACCCTTTGGGTTGGCGGCATGTTTTTCGCCTATGTTGCCCTGCGCCCTGCGGCCAATGCCACGTTGGAACCCTCACAGCGCCTCCCCTTGTGGGGGCAAACGCTGGCTAAGTTTTTCACCTGGGTCTGGGTGGCGATCATCATGCTGCCGGTAACGGGCTTCTGGATGGTGTTTAATCTGTTTCCGGATATGTTGTCCATTGGCCTTCACGTGCATATTATGACGCTGCTGGGGATTTTGATGATTTTAATCTTCCTGGCAGTCTTTTTTGTTCCCTATATTCAGTTGCGCCTTGCCTTGATGGATGAGGATTACAAAAAGGCTGCTAAACATCTCAACTGGATTCGCATTGGGGTGTTGGTCAATCTGATATTGGGGCTTATCACGACGGCTATCGCTAGCGGCGGACGCTATCTCTTTTAGCCCGATTTATAGCTGGGTGATTTCATTAAGTTATGAACTACTTCCCTTTGTTGCGTATCGCTTCTTGAACATTGGGGAGCTGGCTTATTTTAGTTAATACCCGACTCAACTGGTCTAAGCTGTTGATTTCGATAGTTAACATCATGTCGACTTGCAGGTTGTCGGGGTTGGTGTGCGATTTTGAAGCGAGAATATTGACACTGTCATGGGTGAGCACTGAGAGCACATCACGCAGCAGCCCGGTACGATCAAATGCAATCACCTTAATGTCCACAGGATAAGTGCTGCTCGCCTCACCCTCCCAACCCACTTCAATCAATCGCACACTGTTTTCACTGCGCAGTTGCATCGCATTGCTACAGCTACGGCGGTGGACGGTCACGCCGCGCCCTTGGGTGATATAGCCGACAATGGGATCGCCGGGCACGGGTTTGCAGCAGTTGGCCATGTGAGTCAGTAGATCTCCAACGCCATGGATCAATATATCGCCGGAGCTACTTTTTCGCGGGGTGCTTTTCTGTTGGAAATTATCCCTTAAGGAGTCGCTATGTTCGTGCAGCGACGCCTGCAATACATTCATAACGCTACCCATTTTTATATCGCCACGGGCAATGGCAGCCATAAAGCTATCCAGCTGTTCAAACTTCATCCGCTTGGCCAGCTTCTCTAAATTGGTGCCGCCAACATTGAGCCGACCCAGCTCCCGCTCCAACAGCTTGCGTCCCTCCAGCACATTTTTGTCAAAGTCCTGGTGCTTAAACCATTGCAAAATACGTGAGCGCGCTCGCGATGTCTTGATGTAACCAAGGTGGGGGTTAAGCCAGTCTCGGGTAGGTGAGCCATTTTTAACATTGAGGATTTTGACCTGCTCACCATTTTGCAGTTGATGGCCTAGGCTCACGATGCGCCCGTTCACCTCAGCACCTCGACAGCCGTGTCCCACATCGGTATGGATGGCATAGGCGAAATCAATCGGGGTAGCGCCTTGTGGAAGATCTAATATCCGCCCCTTGGGAGTCAATACATAAACCCGGTCACTGAGCACATCTGATTTGAACTGATCGATGAAATCACTGGCATCAATCGCCTCTTCTTTCCACTCCAGTACCTGCCTTAACCAAGCTACTTTTTCGTTAAACCCCTCTTCAAACTTACCGCCCTCTTTGTAGCGCCAATGGGCGGCCACGCCATACTCAGCATGATGATCCATATCCTGAGTGCGAATTTGTACCTCAACCGTTTTACCCTCAGAGCCCATTACTGCTGTGTGCAGCGAGCGGTAGTTATTCCCTTTTGGCGTGGCGATATAGTCATCAAACTCACCCGGCACATAAGACCAGAGACTATGCACAATGCCTAGTGCGCTATAGCATTGTGAAACCTCCTCTACCACTACACGCACAGCACGCACATCAAAGATGTTTTCAAACTCCAACTGCTTGCGCGTCATCTTGCGCCAGATGCTGTAGAGGTGTTTGGGACGGCCTTTTACCATCGCCTTGATGCCCGCTTGCGCCAAGTGCTCCTTCAGGGTATTTACAAAAGTATCGATATATTCCAAGCGCTCAATACGCCGTTCATCAAGTTTGGAAGCGATGTAGTGATAGCTCTCAGGGTCAAGATATTTTAAAGCAAGATCTTCCAGCTCCCACTTGACCTGCCAAATTCCCAGGCGGTTGGCCAGGGGCGCTACAATCTCGAGTGTTTCGCGGGCGATACGTTGGCGGCGCTCTTTTGAGAGCGCGCCCAGGGTGCGCATGTTATGAGTACGGTCTGCCAGTTTGATCAACACAACCCGCACATCTTCAGCCATCGCCAAGACCATTTTTCGGAGATTCTCGGCGTAGAGGTGCTGTTTATCGGGCAGGGGTTCATCATTGCGCCAACCGGGCAGGCGGCGCATTTTAGTGACTGAAGCGACCAGGGTGGCGACATCTTCACCAAACTGCTCGTGCAGGTCGTTCAGTGTTATGGCCGTGTCTTCGATGGTGTCGTGCAGCAGTGCGGCAATGATGGTATTACTGTCCATCCGCAAGTCAGCCAAAATATCGGCCACCGCAACACAGTGCAAAATGTAGGGGATGCCGGATGCGCGTGTTTGCCCGCTATGTGCATTATCAGCTACCTCATAAGCGCGGCGAATGGATGCCATCTCCGATGTATTACGACCATTATGGACGTGTGCAAGCCACCCCTCCAGGTCAAAGGGATGCTTGCCATCAATGCCAAGTTCTGAGGTTGCTCTTGATACCATGATTACTCTTTACTAAGGAAACGCTGATTAAGTTCGGATGAGCGTTCTGGATGAAACCAGGCTAAGGGGTGTTGTTTTTATTAAAAATAAATGTGGTAGCTTCGACAGCCTGACTCTTCGAGTCTCAGGTGAAATATATTAACAGCTAATCCCATGAGTGATTAAAAATTTTCTTGCATAAAAAAACGCCGATCAGATTTCTCCAGATCGGCGTTTTTTGAAATATTTTGGTAGTCGCGAGTGGATTCGAACCACCGACCCCCACCATGTCAAGGTGGTGCTCTAACCAACTGAGCTACGCGACTAAATAACGATGGCGGGAATACTACCAAGCCACTGTTTAAACTACAACCCCCATCCTTGTTCAATATAAAATAGCCAGCCTTGGCGATTCTGAAGAAGCCTTGTGCCAGGCGGGTTAAACCCGCTATTTATCTTTTGGTGGTCCGCCTTTTAATATGACAAACAGGATGGCGGCGATTCCGATAAGAATCCCCAGAGCCATTGACACGCCCATATAACTACTACCCATGACACTCTCCCAATTAAAATCAATGTTTGGCGATTCTATCCCAAGCCGAAGAGGTTTTCTAAATTATTCCGACATATTAATCTCACGATACGCATTCGTAAGTGATTTGCGGTGCCACTTTGCAACGTATCCGGGTTAGCGGCTGACCATTTTACCCCAGAGGTCGTGTTCGCTGGAGTGGGTGATTTCAACATCGACAAAGTCGCCCACCTCCACTCCCTCGGCCTGTTCGATTAGCACTTCACCATCAATTTCGGGGGCATCCGCATAGGAGCGCGCAATCACCATGCCGTCTGCATCAATATTGTCCACTAATACCGTCATTTGAGCACCCACTTTAGCGGCGAGTTTATCTGCGCTAATGGCTGCTTGCAGATCCATTAAGCGTTCAGCGCGTTCGATTTTCAGCTCCTCATCAATTTGCTTTGGCAGCTCATTTGCCTTGGCTCCTTCAATGGCTGAATAAGGGAAGCAGCCCACACGGTCGAGCTTGGCATCGCTTAAAAACTGTAACAACATCTCAAAGTCTTGCTCGGTTTCGCCGGGGAATCCGGTAATGAAAGTTGAACGAATGGCGATATCCGGGCAGATGCTGCGCCACTGCTGAATACGTTCAAAGGTGTTTTCGATGTTTCCAGGGCGGCGCATCTGCTTTAGAACCGCAGGGCTTGCGTGTTGGAAGGGAATGTCCAGGTAGGGGAGGATTTTACCTTCCGCCATAAGTGGGATCAGATTGTCGACGCTAGGGTAGGGATAAACATAGTGCATACGAATCCAAATTCCCAGCTTGCCCAGTGCTTCAGCCAGCGCTTGAATGTGGGTTTTTACCGGGCGGCCCCCCCAGAATCCTGTGCGATATTTCACATCAACACCGTAAGCGCTGGTATCTTGTGAGATCACTAGCAGCTCTTTCACACCGGCCTTGGCAAGGTTTTCAGCCTCTTCTAACACGTCACCAATCGGGCGGCTCACCAGCTTTCCACGCAGGTCGGGAATAATGCAGAAACGGCAGCTGTGATTACACCCTTCGGATATTTTCAGATAGGCGTAATGGCTGGGCGTCAGCTTAAGGCCCGCAGCTGGAACCAAGTCCATATATGGGTCATGGGGTTTGGGGATGTGGTGGTGAACAAGCGCCATCACCTCCTGCAAAGCGTGCGGGCCAGTGACGGCCAATACTTGTGGGTGATGAGTCTCAACCACACCCTCTTTGGCGCCAAGGCAACCGGTAACAATAACCTTGCCATTTTCACGGAGTGCCTCACCAATGGCATCCAGTGACTCATCAACCGCGCTGTCGATAAAGCCGCAGGTGTTAACAATTACCAGCTCAGAATCATCATACTGTGCGGTTAACTCATAACCTTCGGCGCGCAGTTGGGTGAGGATCTGCTCGGTATCAACCGTCGCTTTGGGGCAGCCAAGGCTGATGAAGCCTATTTTTGGAGTGGTGGGCATGGTGATGACTCGTGAATTATAAGCGTACAAGAGGGGTGGATAATAGCTTAAGCACCTTTGATTCACTAGCCCGTAAATCACACAAATTCGCAAACTAGTGGTGATGGGCGATAGTGGGGCTTTCTTAGTAATTGAATGTATTGGCTTGCGAATGTATAATCTCGAACCCTTTTGTCGTGTGGATGGTTTGCCTGTCATTGGCTTCTGTCTGGACGTAGACCAAGAAAAACAGCACGGTGCAGAGAATTCCAGATATGAATAGGCAGCCAAACGAAAACGGTCTTTACCGCAGTCAATTTGAAAAAGATAACTGTGGTTTTGGCCTGATTGCGCAAATGGACAACAAACCAAGCCACTGGGTTGTTAAGACCTCGATTGAGGCGTTGGCACGTTTGACCCACCGTGGAGCGGTTGCCGCAGACGGTAAATCGGGTGATGGTTGCGGCCTTTTACTGCGCAAGCCAGATGCCTTTCTGCGTACGGCAGCGGCTGAGCTGGGTTATGAGTTGACCGATCTCTATGCGGTGGGCATGGTGTTTATGAGTCAAGAGAGTGGCTTGGCGAATACGGCGCGGGTGCAGCTGGAGAGTGAAATATCTAAGGAGGGCTTAGTGGTTGCGGGTTGGCGGGTTGTGCCAACGGATGCGAGTGCTTGTGGTGAAGAGTCACTGCAAAGCATGCCGCAGATTGAGCAAATTTTTGTGAATGCACCCGCCGATATGACGGATGCTGCGTTTGAACGCCACCTCTATATTGCACGCCGCCGAACGGAAAAAGCACTGGAGGCTAACGATCCGGTTTTTTATATTCCAACCCTCTCATCACGGGTTATCTCATTTAAGGGGTTGGTGCTGCCCGAAAATCTTCCGGTCTTTTATAAAGACCTGAATGAGCAGAGCCTGGCCACTTCAACGGCCGTCTTTCATCAGCGCTTCTCGACCAATACTTGGCCGCAGTGGCGTTTGGCTCAGCCTTTCCGTTATCTGGCACACAATGGCGAGATCAATACGGTGCAGGGGAATCGCTTCTGGTCACTGGCTCGTGGGCATAAATTTGAGACACCTCTGCTGTCGATGGAGGATATACGCCCACTGGTCAGCCTGAGTGGTTCCGATTCAAACAGCATGGATAATATGCTCGAAGCACTGCTGGCGGGCGGGATGGATATCTTTCGTGCCATGCGTCTGCTGGTGCCACCCGCATGGCAAAACGTAACTAATATGGACCCTGATCTGCGCGCTTTTTATGAATACAGCTCAATGCATATGGAGCCGTGGGATGGCCCGGCAGGTATTGTGTTAACCGATGGCCGTTACGCCGCGTGTACGCTGGATCGCAATGGCTTGCGCCCGGCCCGTTATGTGATCACCAAAGATCGTCATATTACCTTGGCATCTGAGATCGGTGTTTATGACTATGCGCCTGAAGATGTGGTCGCAAAAGGGCGTTTGAAGCCGGGTGAAATGCTGGCGGTTGATACGGAGACCGGTGAGCTTCTGTTGCCACAAGATGTGGATGATATGCTGAAGTCACGCCACCCTTACAAGGCGTGGATGTCGGAAAATGCAAAACACCTTAAGTCAAAATTGAGTGGTGAAAACTCTGGGGTTCGTTCGCTGAGTGATGAAGAATTGAGTGTTTATGAGAAGCAATTCCAAGTCAGCTATGAAGAGCGGGAGCAGGTGCTGCGCGTACTTGCCGAGAGCGGGCAGGAAGCGGTGGGTTCCATGGGAGATGACACACCGTTGGCGGTGTTGTCGCGCCAAGTCCGCTCACCCTATGACTACTTTCGTCAGCAATTTGCCCAGGTAACCAACCCCCCCATCGATCCTATTCGAGAAGCGGTGGTGATGTCGCTGGAGACCTGCCTTGGCCGTGAACTCAATATGTTTGAGGAGACCGCAGAACATGCGGATCGCCTGTTGGTTGACTCCCCAGTGTTATCCCATAACAAATATCAGCAGCTGCTCAACATGCGTGAAGAGAACTATGCACATGTGCGTATCGATCTGAATCGCCAGGGTGAGTTGAAACAGGCGGTAATCGATATTTGTGATGAAGCCGTCGCCGCAGTCAGCGCGGGCAAGGTCGTAGTGGTCCTTTCTGATCGGGGCATCAGTAAAGATAAGCGGCCGGTTCATGCCGCACTCGCCACCGGTGCGGTACACCACCGTTTGATTGATGAAGGCTTGCGTTGTGATGCCAATATTGTGGTTGAGACCGCATCCGCCCGTGACCCACACGGCTTTGCGGTTCTCATCGGCTACGGCGCAACGGCTGTTTACCCCTATCTTGCATACGAAACATTATGCGATATGGTTAAGCAGGGGGTGATTGCCGGTTTCGATCCGGCGGATGTCGAGCGTAACTACCGCAAGGGTATTGGCAAGGGGCTCTACAAAATCATCTCGAAAATGGGTATCTCAACCATCGGTTCCTATCGTGGCGCGCAGCTCTTTGAAGCGGTTGGTCTGAACCGCGAGGTGGTCGATCTCTGCTTTAAAGGAACGGTTGCGCGCATTCAAGGTTCAAACTTTTCAGACCTTGATGGCGATAATGCCATACTGCACAAGATGGCTTGGAATCCGCGCAAGGCGATGTCTCAGGGTGGCCTGCTGAAGTATGTACATGGCGGCGAAGATCACGCTTATAACCCTGATGTTATTAAGACCATGCAGAGTGCGGTGGAAAGTGGCGACTATGCTGATTGGAAAAAACACGCGGAGCTGGTGAATAATCGTGCGCCTATCTCACTGCGTGACATGCTGCAACTGAAAGAGGCCAGCGCGATTCCGCTTGAAGAGGTTGAGGCGGCTGAAGAGATCTATAAGCGTTTCGACTCGGCTGCCATGTCGCTGGGCGCACTGTCGCCAGAGGCGCATGAGACACTGGCCGAGGCGATGAATCGCCTGGGTGCCCGCTCAAATTCTGGCGAAGGTGGTGAGGATTCTGTTCGTTACGGCACCATCAAACGCTCCAAAATAAAACAGATTGCATCGGGTCGATTTGGTGTAACCCCCGCCTACTTGCGCAGTGCTGAAGTGTTACAGATCAAGGTGGCACAGGGCGCTAAGCCGGGGGAGGGTGGACAGTTGCCTGGTCATAAGGTGAATGATCTGATCGCGACGCTGCGCTACTGTAAGCCGGGCGTTGGCCTGATCTCACCCCCGCCGCATCATGACATCTATTCCATTGAAGATTTGTCACAGCTTATTTATGACTTGAAGCAGATTAACCCCGAGGCATTGATCTCAGTAAAACTGGTTGCCGAGGCGGGCGTGGGCACCATTGCTGCCGGTGTTGCCAAGGCTTATGCTGATCTGATCACCATCTCCGGTTTTGACGGCGGCACCGGCGCATCACCCCTTACGTCGGTTAAATATTGTGGCGGCCCGTGGGAGCTGGGTCTGGCAGAGACTCACCAGACGCTGCGCGCTAATAATCTGCGAGAGAAGGTCAGAGTGCAGACCGATGGCGGGCTGAAAACCGGTCTTGACGTGATTAAAGCGGCCATTCTGGGTGCAGAGAGCTTTGGTTTTGGTACCGGCCCTATGGTTGCGATGGGCTGCAAATATCTGCGTATCTGCCATCTCAATAATTGTGCCACGGGTATTGCAACTCAGGATAATATTCTGCGTAAAGAGTACTACACCGGAACAGTAGAGAAGGTGATGAACTACTTCCGTTTTATTGCCGAAGATGTGCGTCAAATTATGGCCTCGCTAGGTGTTTCGCAGCTATCAGAGCTCATTGGTCGAGTAGATCTGCTAGAGGTGATTAAAGGTGAAACTGCAAAACAGGCGCGCCTGGATTTGACACCCCTGTTGGTAACGGTTGATGACGATAAGCCCCAGTACTGTGTAGAACCCAAAAATGAGCCTTTCGATAAGGGTGAAACCGCAGAAAAAATGGTTGCCGATGCACTCTCGGCAATTGAAAATAAACTCGGTGGTGAGTTTAGCTATTGCGTAAAAAATACCGACCGCTCTATAGGGGCACGCCTTTCAGGTGAAATTGCCATCAGGCATAGTAATTTGGGTATGTCGGATGCACCGATCACACTACGCCTTACCGGTACGGCAGGGCAGTCGTTCGGGGTATGGAATGCCGGCGGCCTAGAGATGTACCTTGAGGGCGATGCCAACGACTATGTTGGCAAGGGCATGGCAGGCGGCAAGCTGGTTGTCTATCCTCCCAAAGGGAGCCGCTTTAACAGCCACGAAACAACGATTATTGGTAACACCTGCCTGTACGGCGCAACCGGTGGTAAGTTGCTGGCGGCGGGCCTTGCCGGTGAACGTTTTGCGGTGCGTAACTCAGGTGCCTATGCCGTTGTTGAAGGAATTGGTGACCATGGCGCAGAGTATATGACCGGCGGCATGTTAACCATCCTAGGGCAGAGTGGTGTTAATTTTGGTGCAGGTATGACGGGTGGTTTTGCCTACGTGCTGGATGAAGATAACAGCTTTGTCGATCGTTATAACCATGAGCTAATCGATATACACCGTGTGGGTACAGAATCGATGGAGGCTTATCGAAACCACCTGTACACCGTGATTGAAGAGTTTGTGAATGAGACCGGTAGTGCGCGGGGCCAAGCTATTTTGGATAACTTTGCCGGCATGGTGGGCAAGTTCTGGCTGGTTAAGCCGAAGGCTGCAGAGCTGGCATCACTGCTGGAAGATCTGCAAAAAGCAGCGGCTTAAGTGCCGCCATTACAAGATTAATGAGAAGTGTTGACAATTATGGGTAACAACTTTCAGTTTCTGCAACTCAAGAGAGACAACCCGGCTAAAAAACCGGCGACGATACGGATTAAAGAGTACCGTGAAATTTATGGTTGCTTTGATCAGGCCAGTGCGGCGAACCAGTCGGATCGATGCCTCGCCTGTGGTAACCCCTATTGCGAATGGAAATGCCCGGTACACAACTACATTCCAGATTGGTTGAAGCTGGTAGCAGAGGGTAAATTGGAGCAGGCGGCGGAGCTATCCAATCAAACCAATTCACTGCCGGAAATTACGGGCCGTGTCTGCCCACAAGAGCGCCTGTGCGAAGGTGCCTGTACGCTGAATCAGGTGGATGCCGGGGCGGTCACTATCGGTTCGGTAGAACGATATATTTCAGATACTGCCTTTGCAAAAGGGTGGAAGCCTGATCTGTCACATGTTGAGGCCACCGGCAAACGAGTCGCTATCATTGGCGCAGGCCCCGCAGGATTGGGTTGTGCAGATATTCTGGCGCGCAATGGTGTTAAAGCGGTTGTTTATGACCGTAATCCGGAAGTGGGCGGCCTGCTGACCTTTGGTATTCCAGAGTTCAAATTAGAAAAAGAGGTGGTTAAACGCCGTCGCGCCATTATGGAAGAGATGGGAATTGAGTTTGTACTGAATACTCAGGTAGGCCGTGATGTGGACTTTCAAAAGCTGATTGATGAATACGATGCAGTCTTTCTCGGTATGGGAACCTACAACTCTATGAAAGGTGGCTTCCCAGGTGAAGATCTCCCTGGTGTTTATGAAGCACTGCCTTTTCTGATCTCCAATGTAAATAATTGCTACGACTATCCACAGGATGAGGCGGGTTTCATCGATATGAACGGTAAGACCGTTGTAGTGCTGGGTGGTGGTGATACTGCGATGGATTGCAACCGTACCGCCATTCGCCAGGGGGCCGATAGTGTCATCTGTGCCTATCGTCGCGATGAAGCGAATATGCCAGGGTCCACCAAAGAGGTGGGGAATGCCCGGGAAGAGGGGGTTGAGTTTCTATTCAATCGCCAGCCCGTTGAAATTGTCGGCAAGGGTAAGGTTGAAGGCATTAAACTGCTCACTACCCAAATGGGCGAGCCAGACGCCTTCGGTCGTCGCCGTGCCGAGCCTGTAGCCGGGTCAGAAAAGGTGATTCCCTGTGATCATGTGATCGTCGCTTTTGGCTTTCAACCCAGCCCGGCTCCCTGGTTTGTTGATTACGGTATCGAGACGGATGATCGAGGCCGGGTAGTGGCCAGCGAACAGGGTAAATATAAATACCAGACCACAAATGATAAAGTCTTTGCCGGTGGTGACATGGTGCGAGGCTCAGACCTTGTGGTGACCGCCATCTTTGAAGGGCGAAATGCCGCAGAAGGGATTCTCGATTACCTGGAGGTTTAAAGCCTCTTTTACAATTATACGACCGACTCTCGCATAATCGCCTGGGCCATAAAAAAACTATATTGGGGAAAGGAAGTTAGATGTCTGAATTGAAGAATGATCGTTTTTTACGTGCCTTGCTGAAAGAGCCTGTTGATGTCACGCCGGTCTGGATGATGCGCCAAGCGGGTCGTTATTTGCCAGAGTATAAGGCAACGCGTGCTCAGGCTGGGAGCTTTATGGATCTTTGTAAGAATGCAGATCTGGCATGTGAAGTGACTATTCAGCCGCTTGAACGTTATCCATTGGATGCGGCAATTCTCTTTTCAGATATCTTGACCATCCCTGATGCCATGGGTCTCGGATTACGTTTTGAAGCGGGTGAAGGGCCGGTTTTTGATAATCCGGTACGCACTGAGGCGGATGTTAACAAACTATTTGTGCCTGACCCTGAAGGTGAGTTGCAGTATGTAATGAATGCTGTGCGCACTATTCGCCGCGAGCTGAATGGCCGTGTTCCCTTGATCGGTTTCTCCGGTAGCCCGTGGACACTGGCGGTTTACATGGTTGAAGGGGGGGGCACCAAAGATTATGCCAAGGTGAAGGGAATGATGTTTGATCGCCCGGATCTCATGCACAAACTGCTGGAGACAACTGCAAAATCAGTCACCTCTTACCTGAATGCCCAGATCGAAGCGGGTGCACAAGCGGTGCAAATATTTGATACTTGGGGTGGTTGCCTGACACCGCGTGATTACAAAGAGTTTTCACTGCGTTATATGCAGCAGATTATTGATGGCCTGATTCGAGAGAAAGATGGTCGTAAAGTGCCGGTTATACTGTTCACGAAAGGCGGTGGCCAGTGGCTTGAAGCGATGGCTGACACTGGTTGTGATGCGCTGGGGCTGGACTGGACCATTGATATTGCAGATGCCCGTGCGCGGGTGGGTGATAAAGTTGCCCTGCAGGGTAATATGGATCCATCAACACTCTACGCTTCTCCTGAGCGTATTCGCCAAGAAGTGGCGACTATCCTAGAAGGTTATGGCGAAGGTTCAGGTCATATTTTCAACCTGGGACACGGTATCCACCAGCATGTAGACCCTGAACATGCGGGTGCTTTTGTTAATGCAGTTCATGAGTTGAGTGCTAAATACCACAAGTAATGTCGTTCGCACTCTCTGGAAATGAAAAAGGCCATGGATCTCCATGGCCTTTTTATTAGTCATCTATAGAGAGCCCGCCAGCGGGCATTTTGGGTCTCGATGGTTTTATTGATTGTGGCGCATCGTCCTCACCTTTCATTTTTAAGGCACTGTCGTCGGCAAGTGTCGAGACATCACCTTCAGAGAGTGAAATACGCAGGCGAAGGTTGTTTTCTGAATCGGCATTCTTTAATGCTTCATTCAGGGTGATTCTGCCTGCCTTGTAGAGGTGGTAGAGGGCCGAATCAAATGTACGCATGCCGAGGTTTTCTGACTTCTCCATCACCTCCTTTATCTCCTTAACCTGCCCTTTCAATATCATGTCCTGAATCAACGGCGTACCCAGCAAAATCTCGATAGCCGCGCAGCGTTTGCCATCCAGTGTCGGTATCAGCCGTTGTGAGACAAATGCCCGTATATTGAGTGATAGGTCCATTAACAGCTGCTTATGCCGATCTTCGGGGAAGAAGTTGATGATTCGGTCCAGCGCCTGGTTTGAGTTATTGGCGTGCAAGGTGGAGATTGCCAAGTGGCCCGTCTCTGCAAAAGAGAGTGCGTGCTCCATGGTTTCCCGGTCGCGGATCTCGCCAATCAGGATGACATCAGGTGCCTGGCGAAGGGTGTTTTTAAGCGCATCTGCATAACTGGCGGTATCAACACCGACTTCACGCTGATTGACGATCGATTTTTTATGGCGATGGACAAATTCAATCGGGTCCTCAATGGTGATGATGTGGCCTGAGCTGTTGCTGTTGCGATAATCGATAAGTGAGGCGAGGGAGGTGGACTTTCCTGAACCGGTGCCACCCACAAAGAGAACCAGCCCGTGCTTCTGCATAATGATATCTTTAAGAGTATCGGGCAGTCCCAGTGTTTCCATCTCAGGAATCTCAATCTTGATATTACGAATCACCATTGCAACCTGGTTGCGCTGTTGGAAAATATTAACCCGGAAACGGCCGACACCCGGTTCAGAAATTGCTAGGTTCATCTCGGGTGTGGTTTCGAATTCGGCGATTTGTTCCGCACTCATTATTTTGTAGGCGACATCTTTAACTGAGCCAGGTGGTATTGTATCTTTGCTGAGTGGTTTGATCTCACCCTGGATTTTTGCACTGGGTGGTGCACCCGTGGTGAGATAGAGGTCGGAGGCATCATATTTCACCATGATGCGCAGGTAATCCTTTATATCCATAAGTTGTAGCCCTTCTGTGCCCGTTGTCACAATGACTTGTCTGAAAGTTTTATCGGTGTGCCCTCAGAGAGCTTTAATGAATTGGCCGGCACAGCTTGCTACACTGAATCCCAATATAAAACCAATTAAGGTCGCTTAATGTCCCATCTTCCACTTCCTTCATCATGGCACGAAAGTTTGGATGCACAATGGGTGCTCTACTGTGAAAAGCTCCAACAGGCGGGGCGGCAAGACTCTCTATTTAGCCCGCCAGAACTTAAGCGGCAACTCTTTTTGGTCTGGGGTTGTAGTGAGTTCGTACAGAATGCGGCGTTGCGCTATCCGCTGATGATGGAGTCACTGCTTGAGAGTGGTGATCTTGATACGACTTATGATAAAGGGAAAATGCTCGGGCTACTGCGGGCACAGCCGCCATTGATTGACGATGAAGTGGGTTTAAATCGCCTACTGAGAACGCAGCGACGACGCGAAATGGTCCGTATTGCATGGCGCGATCTGGTGGGTGTGGCCGATCTGGTTGAGACCACAAATGACCTCTCTGATCTGGCTGACAGCTCACTTCAACTGGCATTGGCGCTTCATTATGGCTGGCTTGTTGAGAGCCACGGCACGCCGCGTAATCCCCAAGGCGAGCCACAGCAGCTGGTGATTTTGGGGATGGGGAAGCTGGGGGCCCGCGAACTTAATTACTCATCCGATGTGGATCTTGTTTTTGCTTATCCTGAGCAGGGCGAAACTGATGGTGAAAAGCGTGTTATCAGCAATGAAGAGTTTTTCCGTCGACTGGGGCAAAAAGTAGTGCAGGCGCTGGATAACACCACTGAAGACGGCCAGGTTTTTCGTGTAGATATGCGCCTGCGACCCTTTGGAGAGAGTGGGCCACTGGTTAGCTCATTCAACGGCATGGAGCAGTATTACCAGATACATGGCCGAGAGTGGGAGCGCTACGCAATGATTAAAGCCCGAGTCTGTGCGGGGGATCAAGCGGCAGGTGAAGTGCTAATGGGATTGTTGAGGCCTTTTGTCTATCGCCGCTACATCGACTATGGCGTATTTGATGCACTGCGTGAGATGAAACGCATGATTATGCAGGAGGTGAAGCGCAAGGGCAGACAAGACAATGTCAAACTTGGCCCCGGAGGGATTCGTGAGGTGGAGTTTATCGGTCAGGTCTTTCAGCTGATTCGTGGTGGCCGCTGTAGAGAGTTACAGCGTCGTGAAATCCTCTACATTCTCGAGCAGCTGGTTGAGCAGAACTGTCTACCTGACTACGTGGTGAATGAGCTTAAAGAGGCCTATCTTTTTTTGCGTAACAGCGAGCACCGTCTCCAGCAGTGGCGAGACCAGCAGACCCACGACTTGCCAACAGATGATGAGGGAAAGCTGCGACTGGCTATCGGCATGGGGTTTTCCAGTTGGTATCGCTATCAAGCCGTATTGCAGCAGCACCGGGACAAGGTGCAAGGTCATTTTGAACAGATTATTAGCGCCCCCCAAAAAGGATATGATGACGCTGATGGTTTGGCCGCTTTATGGCTATCTGATGAGTTTGATGACGAGGTGGCGGCATCACTCGAAAAAGCAGGCTTTGAGGATCCAGCCGCTGTTTGGGTGCAGCTGAAAGGGTTGCGACACTCAAGATCGATGCAGACCTTGAGTCATATCGCCCGTGATCGCATGGACCAACTGATGCCGCTGTTACTAGCGGCCATCGCAATACTGGATAACTGTAGTGTAACCTTGGAGCGGGTGATGGGCTTGATGGAGACGATTGCGCGTCGCTCAGCCTATGTAGCACTGCTGATTGAAAACCCACTGGCGCTCTCTCAACTGGTCTACCTCTTTTCAGGGAGCAGCTGGATTGGCCGGTTGTTACAAAAATATCCCATGCTACTGGACGAGCTGCTTGACCCCAGAAGCCTCTACTCACCACCCGATAGGGCGGGCTTAGAGGCCGAGTTAAAACAGCGCCTGGCGGCGATTGATGAGGGTGACCTGGAGGCGGTGATGGAGCAGCTGCGTCACTTCAAACAAACCAATGTGTTGCGGGTGGCCGCAGCTGACCTCAGTAATGCCTTGCCGTTGATGAAAGTGAGTGACCACCTGACCTGGATTGCCGAGTTACTGCTAGAGCAGATTTCAGAAGTGGCGTGGTCCTATATGGTGGCTCGTCACGGTAGCCCCGTCTGCTGCATTGATGATAAGGCGTGTGACCTCGCCTTTGCGATTGTCGCCTATGGAAAGCTGGGTGGTCATGAATTGGGGTATAGCTCTGATCTGGATCTGGTCTTTCTACATGCGGGCTCAGCAGGTGAAACCTGTGGTGAAAAGCCTATCGATAACACTGTTTTTTTTGCACGCCTGGGGCAGCGCATCATCCATATGATGACCGCCCATACCCCCTCAGGAGTGCTCTATGATGCCGATATGCGGCTGCGCCCCAGCGGTGCCTCGGGTCTATTGGTGAGTAGCGTCAAAGCCTTTGCTGACTACCAGAAAAGCAGAGCGTGGACATGGGAGCACCAGGCCTTAGTGCGTGCCCGTGTGGTGGTGGGTGATGACGTCGTACAAGCCAAATTTGAAGCGATTCGAGCGGCTATTCTCTGTCAGCCACGGGAAACCCGCCTATTGCAACGTGAAGTGCGTGAGATGCGTGGCAAGATGCGCGAGGCACTGGCAAATAAAATAGTCGGTAAATTTGACCTGAAACAGGGGCAAGGAGGTATCGCTGACATCGAATTTATGGTGCAATACGGGGTTCTGGCTTGGTCGGCTGAATATCCTGAGTTGTGTCGTTTTACTGACAACATCCGAATTTTGAAGATGTTTGCAGAGCAGGACCTGCTATCAACTCATGATGTTGAGTTATTGTGTGATGCTTATCGCTGTTATCGCGCAGAAGGGCACCGCCTCTCCTTGCAGGAGCAGCCAGCACTAGCCGATGAAGACGAGCATTTGGACTATCGCCAAGCGGTATCTAGAATCTGGCAGCAAGTTATCGTTGCTGAGTAGCCGTTATAGAATTTATTAGATTTGAGGAGCCGCAGTATGAGTATGGGTATGGATGATCGAGATGGGGTCATCTGGTTAGATGGCGTGATGGTGCCGTGGCGTGATGCCAAAGTACACGTACTGACTCACACGCTGCATTATGGCATGGGTGTTTTTGAAGGGGTACGCGCATATCACACCGACAAAGGTGCTGCTATTTTTCGCCTGCAAGAGCATACAGATCGTCTTTTTCGCTCAGCACATATTTTGAATATGCCGATGCCATATGACAAAGAGACTCTCAACAAAGCGACCATTGCCGCAGTAAAAGAGAACAACCTTGATTCGGCCTATATTCGGCCAATGGTCTTTTTTGGCTCAGAAGGAATGGGTCTGCGAGCAGATAACCTGAAAGCACATGTGATGATAGCGGCCTGGTCGTGGGGCGCCTATTTAGGAAAAGAGGCGCTGGAGCGGGGCATTCGCATTAAAACATCCTCCTTTACCCGTCACCACGTCAACATCACCATGTGCAAAGCGAAAGCCAATGGCAACTACATGAACTCGATGCTGGCACTGAGCGAAGCGCTGCGAGATGGCTATGATGAAGCACTGCTACTGGATGTTGATGGTTTTGTGGCAGAAGGAAGTGGAGAGAATTTCTTCATGATTCGTGATGGTATCGTCTATACACCCGAGTTAACCTCGGCACTGGATGGCATCACCCGTGGAACCATCATGTCACTTTGTGAAGAGCTGGGCATTGAAGTCCGGGAAAAACGCATCACCCGTGATGAAGTTTATGTGGCCGACGAGTGCTTCTTCACCGGTACGGCCGCAGAAGTAACGCCTATTCGTGAACTGGATGGTCGGACAATTGGAGCCGGAAGCCGTGGTCCGATCACTGAAAAACTGCAAACCATGTACTTTGATATTGTACATGGTCGCGACCAAAGCCGTAGTGATTGGCTAACACTGGTTTAAGCAAGACAGGCACCCCGTTGTGGGGTGCCGAAAACAGATAAAAAACAGAGACAACGGGAGGCAACATGACATCCGGAATTTCACAACTTGGCCCAGAAGTGGGCGAGGTATTACCCAATAAAGAGAATAAATATACGGTGAGCAAAGATGAGCTGCCACTGCACTGTCCAATGAATGGCATGAGCCTCTGGAGCTCACACCCACGCGTCTACATTAAAATGAAGGATGGCCAGGGTAAGTGTCCTTATTGTGGGGCGGAGTACCAGATGAAATCTGAGTAGATGAAATTTAATGCTTACGGTCGTAGAGGTTATTAATGTTTGATAATAAAAGTATTTTAATTACGGGTGGAACGGGTTCATTTGGCAAGCAGTATACTAAAACCATATTGGCAAAGTATAAACCGAGTAGGCTGATCATCTACTCTCGTGATGAGCTAAAGCAATTTGAGATGCAGCAGACATTTAATGCCCCCTGTATGCGCTATTTTATTGGTGATGTGCGTGACGCAGAGCGTCTTTCTCAAGCCATGAACGGTGTGGATTTTGTAATTCATGCTGCAGCACAAAAACAGGTTCCGGCTGCGGAATATAACCCCATGGAGTGTATAAAGACTAATATTCATGGAGCAGAAAATGTTATTCAAGCGGCTTTAAAAAACAAGGTAATGAAGGTTATCGCACTCTCTACGGATAAAGCTGCAAACCCTATTAATCTGTATGGTGCAACTAAACTGGCATCAGACAAGCTATTTGTAGCCGCAAATAACATGGCGGGTAGTGGCGGAACTCTTTTTTCGGCCGTGCGTTATGGGAATGTGGTCGGGTCACGTGGCTCAGTAGTGCCTTTTTTTAAGCAGTTAATTGCTGAGGGTGCGGATCATTTACCGATTACGGATGAAAAAATGACACGATTTTGGATAACCCTACAGCAAGGTGTAGACTTTGTTTTGAAAAATTTTGAAAGAATGTATGGTGGCGAAATTTTTGTTCCAAAAATCCCATCGATCCGTATTACCGACCTCACAGCCTCTTTAGATGCTGGACTGCCAAGTAAAGTGATCGGCATTCGTCCCGGTGAAAAATTACATGAAATAATGTGCCCGTCGGATGACTCTCACTTGACGCTTGAATTTGATGATCACTATGTATTACGTCCTACAATAAAGTTTCACCATAAACATATTGATTATACAACGAATGCTTTGGGAGAGATGGGTGTAGCGGTGACTCAAGGTTACGAATATAACTCAGGTAATAATCCCCATTTTTTGAGTGTTGAGGAAATCAAAGAGTTCGATAAATTGGCGCAGTTATGATCCCTTATGGTAGGCAAGATATTCAGCAGCAGGATATTGATGCGGTTGTTGAGGTTCTTCAGTCCGATTTTTTGACTCAAGGGCCCCAAGTTCCTCTATTTGAAAAATCACTGGTTGACTATACTGGGGCTAAGTTCGGCTGTGCTGTTAATAGTGCAACCTCTGCTTTGCACCTTGCCTGCCTCTCCTTGGGATTAGGGCGTGGTGACTATCTATGGACATCGCCCAACAGCTTTGTGGCGTCTGCCAATGTTGGTTTATATTGCGGGGCCATTGTCGATTTTGTCGATATAGACCCCGAAACCTATAACATGAGCGTTGAAAAATTAGATGCTAAATTGATAGAGGCAGAGCAAAATGGAGTGCTGCCAAAGATTGTTATTCCTGTTCATTTTTCAGGTCAAGCCTGTGATATGAAGGCAATCCATCAACTATCACAGCGCTATGGTTTCAGAGTTATTGAGGATGCTTCACATGCAGTTGGTGGCCGTTACCAAAATGATATCATTGGCAACTGTCGATACTCAGACATTACGGTTTTCAGCTTCCACCCAGTTAAAATTATTACGACCGCCGAAGGAGGTCTTGCGTTAACTAATAACCCTGATTTGGCTGAAAAGATGGCGTTATTGCGTAGTCATGGAATTACACGTGATGAGCATCTTATGCAAGGGTCATCTGATGGCCCTTGGTATTATCAACAAGTCAGCTTGGGATATAATTACCGCATGACCGATATGCAAGCTGCGCTGGGTGTGAGCCAGCTACAGCGGTTGGATGATTTTGTTGCTATTCGTCACCAGTTAGTAGAGCGTTATAACGATCTTCTGTCTGACCTGCCCATTACACTTCCAGCTCAGAGTGGTGATAGCTATTCGGCATGGCACCTGTATGTAATTCAAGTGCAGCTAGATAGTGTGAGCCGATCGCACCGTGAAGTATTTGAGTATTTGAGAGAGCATGGTGTTGGTGTCAACCTCCACTACATTCCAATTCATTTACAGCCTTATTATCAATCAATGGGGCATAGCAAAGGGGACTACCCCAATGCCGAAAAGTACTACTCCCGGGCAATAAGCATCCCACTATACCCCAACCTTAGTGATGACCAGCAAGGGAGGGTGGCGGCTGTTATAAGGGAGGCTTTAGCTTGAATATTGCAGTCATTCCCGCTCGTGGCGGCAGTAAGCGGATTCCTCGAAAAAATATTAAAAGCTTTTGTGGAAAGCCCATTATTGCCTATTCAATTGAGGTGGCTCAAGAGACAGGATTGTTCGACAAAATCGTTGTCTCGACCGATGATGAAGAGATTGCGACGGTTGCACAAAAGTATGGAGCAGAGATACCCTTTATTCGCCCCAAAGAGATTTCTGATGACTATACGGGCACTAATGCGGTTGTTAAACATGCTATACAGTGGTTTGAAAACAGCCTCACTCAAGTTGAGTATGCCTGCTGCCTTTATGCCACAGCTCCCTTTGTGCAGTCGGAGTATCTTAAGCAGTCGTACCAAGCGTTAAATGACAGCAATAAAATATTTTCATTTTCTGTCACCAGTTTTGCCTTCCCCATTCAACGCTCCATTCGTATTTGTAGTAATGGAGGCGTTGAGGCGATTTTCCCTGAAACAATGTTACAGCGCTCTCAAGACCTAGAAGAGGCTTATCATGATGCTGGGCAGTTCTACTGGGGACGTGCTCAGGCTTTTTTGAATGACAGAACCATGTTTGCAACCCACTCACTCCCTATTATTCTACCAAGGCATTTGGTGCAAGACATTGATACGCCGGAAGATTGGTTGCGTGCTGAGCTTATGTATCGAGCTTGGCTTGAGCACGGTGAGGGCTCGTAGTGAATATTGCGATACGCGCTGATAGCTCTGTTAGCATCGGCAGTGGCCATGTGATGCGGTGTCTGGCACTTGCTGCTGAGTTGAAGGGGCGTGGTCACGATATTCTATTTATGAGTGCTGATATTAAAGGGCACCTTGCCGGGTTAATAAAAGAACAGGGTCACCACATTACACTGCTGCCTAGGCAGCAAGAGGATGTTGCCGTTGACCATACAAATTCTTGGCTTGGCGTACCCTGGCAAAAAGACGCTGAGTTGTGCCAGAGAATAGTGAAGAGTACTGCTAAATTGGACTGGTTGATAGTCGACCATTACGGTATTGATGCACGTTGGGAGGCGAGCATGGCACAGCATGTCGAGTCTATCCTGGTAATTGATGACTTGGCAAACCGGCCTCACCAGTGCGACTTGCTACTGGATCAAACCGTTGGCCGCAATGCTGTTAATTACCTCCATTGGCTTGAGCGTGGTGATACTGAGATATTGCTAGGAAGTCAGTTCAGCCTTTTGAGACAAGAGTTTCCCGCTCTGCGTAAAAAGGCTTTAGAGGCTCGCTGTCAGCGGCATGGAGTTTCGAATATTTTGCTGACGATGGGAGGGATGGATCTAGACAATATCTCAGAAAAAATATTGGATGCATTAGCCATGGCCATTGATCAGGCGTGGCAGGTGACCGTTGTATTGGGTGCTGGGGCACCACATTACCACTCTTTGCAGGAAAAGCTCGCTCAATACAACTTTGGTGTAGAGCTACTATCGTCTGTTAATAATATGGCTCATTTAATGGCTAAGGCTGATTTGGCCATAGGGGCAGCTGGTACCACGAGCTGGGAGAGATGCTGCCTTGGGCTGCCGACTATTTTAATTCAAACGGCTGAAAATCAACATCTAGTTGCTGAAGAGCTTTCAACGCTCGGCGCAGTCATTTTTATTGGTGAAGGAAGGCAGCTTAAAAGCGAAAGTATTTTAGATGCACTGGCGTATGCAGAGGATCATTTGATGGGCTTAAGCACTGCCGCTAGCCAGATTTGCGATGGACGCGGCGCCGGACGAGTGGCAGATTATATTGCTTTGAACAAGCGTGTCATATTACGTATTGTTACCCAGTCCGATATTGAACTGATATATAAATGGCAAAGTGAGCATGGTGCACGTCGATACTCGCGAAATACAGAAGTGCCCGCTTATGAGCATCATGAGAGCTGGTTTCTTAAGCGGGTATCATCACCAGACCCCTATTTGATCATAATGCTTGAAGGGGTCCCGGTTGGGGTTCTACGTTTGGATAAGCTGTCGATAGATAGTGAGTATGAGGTTTCGATATTAATCTCCTCCGATTATTATGGTCGAGGTGTTGGTACAGCAGCGTTAACAAAATTACGCCAACGCTACCCATCGATCACTATTGTTGCTGAAGTGCATGAAGAAAATGAGTCATCACGGGCGTTGTTTGAAAAATTGGGTTATAAACAGTCGAATGGGAAATATTATTCTTATTCAGACGGCTCTAATGGTATTTAGCGTTTGTTTTTTATGGGTTTTTTGTGGGTAGTACTATGTCAAAAATAATCACTATTGATGGGCGGAAAATTGGTAAGCAACATCCTCCCTATATAATTGCTGAGCTTTCAGCAAATCATAATGGCGATATTCAAAGAGCGTTAAAAACCATCGAAATGGCCAAGAAGATGGGTGCGGATGCCATAAAAATACAGACGTATACAGCGGATACCATGACAATTGACTGTGATAGTGAAGAGTTTCAAATTCGTGGTGGTTTATGGGATGGCTACAACCTCTACCAGCTTTATGATTGGGCACATACTCCATTTGAATGGCATAAAACGATGTTTGATAAAGCGAAAGAGCTCGGTATTACCATTTTTAGCTCCCCCTTTGATGCAAGCGCAGTTGATTTATTGGAAGAACTCGATGCTCCAGCATATAAAATCGCCTCATTTGAAGCGATAGATTTACCCTTAATAAAACGGGTAGCCCAAACAGGCAAACCGATGATTATTTCAACGGGGATGGCCGACTTTCAAGAGATAAAAGAGGCGGTAGAGTGTGCTCGTAATAATGGTTGCCAGCAGCTGGTTTTATTGCACTGTATTAGTGGCTACCCTGCTCCAGTAGAGCAGTCAAATTTACTTACAATTCCTGATCTTGCTGAAAAATTTGATGTTATAACGGGCCTCTCAGATCACACTCTTGGAACGGTAGTCTCTGTTTCTAGTGTTGCTTTAGGTGCCTGCGTAATTGAAAAACACGTGACGTTGAGCAGGAAAGATAAGGGGCCAGATTCTGAGTTCTCCTTGGAGCCTCAAGAGCTAAAACAGCTTTGCACCGATAGTTATATGGCATGGCAGGCATTAGGCATCGCTAGTTATGAGCGGAAACCGGTTGAGGAGCAAAACCTTAAGTTTCGTCGTTCAATATATGTAGTGAAAGATATCGAGCAAGGTGAGAATTTTAGCGAGGAAAATATTCGTATCATACGTCCTGGATTTGGTTTAAAGCCTAAATATTTTGAAGCGATTTTGGGTAAGCAGGCAACTATGGATATTAAGCGTGGCACGGCTCTTTGCTGGATGAGTGTTGATAACATGAAGGGAAGCAATTAGTCCGATGTTTTTTTCACTCAGCTCATGAGTGAAGTTAGTCGTGACTATCCATCAAGTAAATCTTTCAATAGTTGCCATAGTAGAGCGGCTGTACGTCCTCACTTCGAAATAAATGAGGTCAACTTCTATGGGTGCGACTCCTATTTTTGATTTCACGGTGAAAACAATATTTTACACATTATTTTGCATCTCTATCTGGGGATTAGAGCAGTCTAAAATCCTTGAATAACAAGTAGATAATATTCGCCAGGAGTAGCCATGAGTTTTATTGAAAACCTCCAAAAGACTTTGGGAGATGAGTCTACTGGCAGTTCGGGGTCTCTAGAGCTGAATCCTGAGTCTTTGGTGACGTTACTGTCATCGATTATGGGTAAGCATCTCTCAGAGCTTCATGGGGATGTCATTGATTTTTCATTTTTGTTGCGACCATTTTACAATTTATATGTTTACATCTATGCCAATGGTAGTTATTTAGAGCCAGTCATAAATGATCATACTGATGAACAGTTTGCCTTTAATAATATTAATGGATTATCGGAAACAGAATTTAACGGAAAAGTGCACCGTTTAATATATGGGTTATCTAAATCCAATGATGTACACGCCTCTATTTCATCAATACTCACATCAGAGATCAAGGAAGTGGCCCGCGTTGACATGGCTACGTTGAGTGAGTTGCTGAGTGATGAGTGCGATAAAAGGCAAGTGGGTGTCAGTCTATCGTTTACTGCGATTGAGCGAATGATCTTAAAGTGCCGGCTCAGGGGTAATATTAAATTTGTAAAAATACAGAAAAGCAGCCATGCCCCCGTAGAAATAGACTCTGAAATGCGTTTGACCATGTTGAATTCGCTATCCGATCATATGGGCGCTAAGCAGTTACCTGAAAAGAAGTATAAGTTGTTGCTGAGCTCAGTTTTGTTTATGCCTACCTACTTCCTCGAACAGTTTTCCAGCGGCTATCTAAATGCAAAGCAACATGCTCGTGGGCTGAAGGCTTTAATTTGTGGTATCGAATTTCAACATAAGCCAGTGCAGGCGATACTGCTTGCCATTTTGAAGGCAAGAAATATCCCCCTTATTGGTAGTCAGCATGGTGGGTTTTATGGGCAGACCGACCCAACCTGGTTGGAACGAACTGAACGAGAAATCTTTGATTACTATATAACCTGGGGGTATAAATTTTCAGACAATGACCATCCACTACCTTCAGTTAGGCTTTCACGAAAGCGCTTGGGTGATCTACTCTCCGTGACGAAAAGCCACTTTTTACAGTCCAAAAGCAAAACAGTGTTGGTTGTTTTGCCCCATATCATGCCAACACTTGCTTACAGTATCCAGAGCCCTAGAGTTACGCAGCAGCAGCAAGCTTTACACCGCTCTTTAATGATGCTTGAATCACTCGTTGATGTGGGCTATGAAATTACATTGCGCGCGCACCCTAGGAATCCCTTTTCAGATTATGAGGCAGCCATACCTGATCAACTTAAAGGTGCTGTGGTTGTCTGTAGTGGTCAAACAGGTTCCTTGGTTGAGGTTATGCCTGAATATGAATGGGTATTTTTTACTAATCCAAACGCAACAGGGCTTTCTGAATGCGTCGCCAATGGTATTGAATTTCGAATAGTTTCCGATCCTTGTGACTATCAAATACGCCCAGAGGCATCTAAAGTTTATCAATCGTTGCAGTCGAGTAAGGTATGGTTTACCTCAAAAATAGAGTTGCACCATCTGGATAAAGAGAGTGGTAAAGGTGAGCGTTCAAAAGCCATTGATCAATTTATGAAAATGTATGGATTGCATTCGAAAAGTTATCTGCAGGATTGGATAAGCTATATCAATATGCTTAAGCTAGGTTGATGCATAGAGTCACTTCTTGGTGTACTCATTGAAATGGATAACGTTGATCCCTCTGTTGGCTTGGTATTTATAGTAGTTGCGAAGAGCTTCTTTTTTGGTAGGTATGAGGTCATTTTCATCAAATTTCAGAAGTTTGATTTTTGGGTTATATATAGCCTCTATTGTATCCAACGCAGAAGAGCAGAATGATGATATAGAGGTGGGTGTAATTTTCTGAATAAAAAACTCCGACTCTATGATGTTATTAAAGCGAACAATAGGAATGCCAAATTTTTTTGCGACGAGTGCAACGTACTCGGCACACTCTTTTCTATGTAAAACATAAACCCATTTCTCTTTATCAAAATAAGCAGCAAGAATTTTAAAATATTTTTCGTAGCAGGCTTTACTGATCAATAAATCCTCCATGCTGGTGCCAATAAAAAAACAGGTTTTTTCGTCAGACAAGCCTGTAATGTTTTTTTTGAACATTCTGTAGTCGTTCGTGATGGTTCTATCTGAAAGACCAAGTCCTTGTAAGTTATACATAGTGAAAAAGTCAGACCTATATAGATATTTAGGAGATGTCTGACAAATTGCTCTAACAATAATTGTTGGCACACTCATTTTGCTTTTCAAGTGTTTCTTTGTTTTATGTAAAGAGCCGGAGTTTATCATCGCCACTATTTTTAAGGTTGCGATACCATCATCAACCATTACGATTTTTTTTGGCCTTGTAATGTTAATATAAAAGTTGATTGAGCTTGTATAATCGCCAATGTATAAAGTGTCTACTTTAGAGTGCTGCACAAATAGTTTTATGATGAGTGAGTATTGGTCTGCATTGGCTTTAATTGAATGTAGATAAACTTGGTTCCAATCGTTTTTATCAATCAGTTGGTGCAGTAGGTTTTTATCTGTATCATTTTTATATGCCGCCACAAGAATATTTTCATCATCTCCAGAGAAACGATTGCGTGCCTCGATACAATTGAATAATTGTAGGGGAGATCTGGCAATATAAAGACTTTTCAATGTGTTAGCCTAGTTTGTGATGATTGTAGGAGTTGGATATATGGTTTTTTATAATGTGAGGCCGGTGTTTGCTACTCAAAGCAATAGTCCAACAGCTCGATATCTCGCTTGAAATGCCTAGCGACCAGCTCAACAGATTCATCATCGTAGTAGTTACGAAAATCCTTCGTTCGGTCTGTTGAAATACGCTTTTCTGGTAGAGCGCATTTAATTTTTATCTTTTCGCAAACGTGAGAAAAATCATTATGAAAGTTTTCGTAGCGGCCAATATAATCGACAATAATATTTCCGTGCAGATCAACTAGATAGTCACTTTGTAGCTCAATAGAGGTATCTATGTGGTACTGATAGGGGCGCTTTGGGTCAAATTTGAACTTCAAGAAATCTTTGAAGTTATCGTGGCCAAAAAGGTATTGAGGGCGCTCTCGTTTGATATGGTGAAACGAACTGACCTGTAAATCCCAAGGATTTCGTACAAATCCGAATTTAAATAAACTATCAAAAAACTCTTTTGGCAGCATCTCTTTTGCCGCGATGATTTTTGAGTGTCGGGGAAGTTTGCTGGCTAGTTTATGTCTCGTAAGGTGGCTCAACTTGCTGCAACACCACATGGGTAACCGGTATGGGTCAAGCATTGCTTTTCTAACCAGTGCTGCACGGACGCTGGTGCCCCCTGTTTTGGCGATATGAACAAAAAGAAATTGATAGCGATGGGATAACAGCATCAGTTGCCTACTTAAATCAGCTTATGGTTTATTTTAACATCGAACTTGTTCAATGAATGCCTAGAGCCTCAAGATAGCGTTGTGCGCTGATCTTTACGGTATATTCTTGTACAGCTGCACGAAGTGACTCGGCTGGCGGCGGATTGTCTAGGGTTTTAATAATCGCTTTGGCCATCTCTTTTACATCACTAACAGGAATCAGCGGGGCAATTTTACCACCTTGCAAAACTTCACTTGGTCCACTGGGGCAGTCGGTGGCAACAACAGGTGTGCCTTGTGCTAGTGCCTCAGAGAGCACATTGGGTGACCCTTCCCATGCAGAGGAAAGTACAAATAGTGAGGCTTGTTTCATGTAAGGGTATGGGTTATTGGAAAACCCTGGCATGGATAGCTCTTTATCAACACCTAGTGTTGTCGCAAGTGCTTCGTATTCACTTCGAAGTGCGCCGTGGCCGAGCAGTACTAAGCGGCAGGCACGTTGCTGACGAACCTCGGCAAATGCCTTAATGAGAGTGATAAAGTCTTTTTGGAGGGTGAATCGCCCAGCAGCAAGAATCACGGGAGGCTGCCCTTTTGAAAACCAAGGGTGGCTGATTGATTGTTGTGCTAATCGATCCGTTTCAGGAGTGATTACCGGATTGCAAATTACCCGTAATTTTTCAGAACTCAGTTTTGTGATAGAGGTTATATCGTCCAATACTCCTTTTGAGACAGGAATAATCATATCAACTTTCGGATAAATTTTACGCATAGGGGCGTGCCAAAGCCATTTTCTTAGCGCGCTTTTTCCTTCTAAAGCTCGAGATAGGTTGGTACCTAAACGGCCCACAATTCGAGTGTTAACACCCGCCAGCATGCGAGCGATAACTGCAATTACAATGGCACGATGCTTTGCAACCAATATACATTTTGGTTGTTCTTTTTGCAGATAACGCACTAAGGGTAGTAGTGTCATGGCACTGTGATTAGAGCCAAGTTTAACGATGTTAACCTCTTTCGGCAGGTGCTTTAGATGCTCCCCGCGAGCTTTTATGAGCAGCAGCTCGACAGGGTGCCCCAAGCGAATAAACTCATGAATCAGGTTGCTGATCATTCGTTCGACACCACCTTCACCAGAAAAAGAGATGAAAATAGTCACTTTGGGCTTTTGATGTGTTGTCATGAAAAAGGGTGGTATCCGGAAATTATTGACCTAACACTAACAAAGGCCTTTGCACGAGAGGATGCAAGGATAAAAAAAGGTTAAAACAGACCTGATTTTCGTTGAAAATATTGTGAGTAGCTCGCTACTCCCTGCGCTTTTCGCCTCAATCAGTTAAGTTTTATCTATTTTTTTCGCACACCCTTCTGCTGCAAAGGCCTCTAACAGTATCATCCAGCTACACGCATGGTCAGGGAGGAGTATCGACTGGACAATTAATTATTGATTTTTAGTATACATTAAATAGCAACCTTGATGCAGGTGAAGTGTGGTTGAATCCAAAAGATTAGGGTAAAAAAGGGCCTGGAATTAGAGGAGAATCAGCATAGTGCTGGACAACTATCTTGACAAACATCGAATGTTAGCTGGGCGGTTAATGGCGTTGATTTAACGTATACTGGGATCTGAAATTTAATCTTACTGTTGGATGTTAGACAATATGTGCGGAATTATGGGCTTGTATAACGCGGTTCTTCCCGTTGATGGCGAACGATTGCAGGCCGCTATTTCATCTTTGGCTCATCGAGGCCCAGACCACCAAGATGTTTACTGTGACGGCTCTTTGGGTCTAGCTCACACCCGTCTCTCAATTATCGACCTCGCGGGTGGTGATCAACCCTTTATTGATGAGCAGTATGGCCTGATTTTGGTGGCCAATGGTGAGATCTATAATCACCTTGAGTTGCGCAAAGAGCTTGAAGATCAAGGCCGTCAATTTCAAACCCACTCTGACTGTGAAACCATTCTGCACGCCTATGCGGTATACGGTGATACTTTTCTTGAGCATATTGGTGGCATGTTTGCCTTTGCACTGTTTGATCGTAAAAAGCAGCGTTTGATTTTAGCGCGTGATCGCCTTGGTATGAAACCGCTGTTTATAGCAGAGACCTCGGAAGGGGTTTGCTTCGCTTCAGAGATTAAGGCTCTGTTACCGGCACTGGCTGAAAAGCCGTCAATAAATCCCTCGGCATTAATCCAGTTTCTACAAAATCAGAACGCCAGTGGTCGGGAGACGCTATTCTCGGGTATTGAGCAGCTGTTGCCCGGTGAGTGTGTGACGGTAGAGCAGGGGCGGGTAGTTGACCGCCTGCGTTACTGGTCGGCGCTGGGTGTCGAGCCGCGTGACATCAGCTATGCTGAGGCAGAGTCTGAATTTGATTCACTGATGGAAACAGTGATGACGCAGCATATGCGTGCGGATGTGCCGTTTGGACTGTTCCTATCAGGCGGGGTGGACTCAACAACCCTATTAGCACTGCTAAGTCGTTACAAAGCTGAACCCATTCGAACCTTCTCGCTGGGCTTTTGCAACTCCAGTGTCGGCGATGAACTCTCTACGGCAGAGAGCATTGCTAAACACTTCAATAGCCAACACACCATTATCCGTCCGACGGCTGAGTCGATGTTGCAGCGTCTGGTTTACAGTACCTGGGCGGCAGATGATCTGATGCGTGATTTTGCCAATCTCCCCACCTCGCTACTGGCTGAAGAGGCCGCACAGGATTTGAAAGTGGTTTTCTCGGGTGAAGGGGGAGATGAAGCCTTTGCAGGCTATGGTCGCTATCGTCCAGGGAAGTTAGAGAGCCTGTTGAAAAACAGGCTCTACCCCGGTTCGGGCGGCTTCCGTACCGGGGGTAATTTCCGCGGTGGTTTGCCAAAACAACTCTTCTCAGAAAAACTGCTACAACGAGCTGATCAGTGGCGTGCCCCCATTATTACCGCCTGGCAGGAGGCACCGACTGAGTGGAGTGATTTGCAGCGTCGTCAATATGTGGATATTACCACTGCACTGCCCGATAATCTGTTGGTTAAAGCGGATCGTATGTTAATGAGCTGGGGTTTGGAGGGGCGGCTGCCATTTGTTGATCATCGTGTGATCGAGTTTGGATTGTCACTGCCGGATGGCCTGAAAATAGAGGGCAAACAGGGTAAGATGTTTCTGAAAAAATGGGCGAGCCGCCACCTTCCCAGTGAGCATTTCTGGCAAAAGAAACGAGGGTTTAGTGTGCCAGTGGGCGACTGGTTGGCAAGTGATTATTTAGGTAAGGTTGGCATGGCGTTACTCGAAAGCCCGGCCATTGCCGAGTGGATGCAGCGGCGTGGCGTTGAGAAGTTATTGAAACGCCAGCAACAGAAGGGTGATGTGACTAAAAATATTTATGCGCTGTTGCAGTTTTCTATCTGGCACAAACTGTTTATTGAAGGGAGTGGGGTGCGGCCACCTACGCTGATCGATCCGTTGCGGTTTTTAGCTGAGCCCTAACGCCCGGACGTCTTTCTACCTGAGGATTGGGGCTGAGTCGTTATTTGGGGTTGGGGTATCATATCGATTACTCTCCCCACCTTTTGCCTGATACAATCGCATAACTTTTTTCACTTCCGCTAGCTGGCGGCTGTTGGCTGAGATAAGCAGACCATGACCCAACCCCAAAATATCTTGATTATTCGTCTTAGCGCCATTGGTGATGTGGTCTTCTCATCGCCCCTGATTAAGGCGCTGCGCCGCCGTTATCCCGATGCCAATATCAGCTGGCTGGTGGAGCCTGCGGCGGCACCGCTATTGAAAAATAACCCGGATATTGATGAGCTGGTGATCTGGCCAAAGAGTGAGTGGAAGCAGCTGTGGAAGCAGCGTAAATATCTCACCCTGCTCAGGGCGTTGGGGCTGCTGCGTAAACGCCTTAAGGCGAAAAATTTTGACCTGGCGATTGATCTGCAAGGGTTGCTTAAAAGTGGCATCTGGGCACTCTGGTCGGGCGCACCGGTGCGTATTGGTCTGGGTTCCAAGGAGGCGAGTGCTCGCTTTATGACTCAAGTGATTTCCCGCCAAGGGAATGACCCTCGCATCGGCTCCGAATATTATCATCTTGCACTGGAGATGAAGCTGGATGTGGGTGATTTTTCCATGGATATCGCTCTCAGTGACGAGGATGAAGCCTATGCCGCAGAGTTTCGTGGCAAGGGCGAATATGCCGTAATCTGCCCTTTTACCACTCGCCCACAAAAGCACTGGGTGGCCTCACGCTGGCCCGAGTTGGCACAGCAGATAATGGCGCAGCGAGGGGTGCCGGTAATTATGCTGGGCGGGCCGGGTGATGTGGTGGCGGCAGCGCCTATTCAAGCGGCCAATGATAAAATAATCAGCCTAGTGGGTAAGTCATCACTGACACAGACCGCGGCAATCATTAAACAGAGTGCGTTGCTGGTGGGGGTTGATACCGGCCTGACCCATATGGGTATCGCCTTTAATGTTCCGACACTGGCACTGTTTGGATCCACCTGTCCCTACACCGATACCCGCCGTGAGAATGCCCGGGTGCTTTACCGTAAAATGGAGTGCTCCCCTTGTCGCCGTAACCCGGTTTGTGACGGAGATTTCAGCTGCATGAAAAAAATTACCGTTGATACGATTATGAAAAATATCCGAGAGGTAACCCCGTGACCATGACGGTTGTACATGTTGAGGCGGGTATGCACCTCTATGGTGGCGCACTACAGGTTTACTATCTGCTGCGAGGATTGGCCAATAAACCGGTGCGCTCTATCTTGGTCTGCCCTAAAGGGAGTGCGATTGCCGAGGCAGCGCGGGGTGTGGTGGATAAGGTGTATGAGATGCCCATGAAAGGTGATCTTGATCTTGGTTTTATCCGGCGACTCAAGTGGGTGCTTAAGGAAGAAAAGGCCGACCTGGTGCATCTGCACAGTCGCCGTGGAGCCGATGTGCTGGGCGGTCTGGCGGCTAGATGGGCGGGAGTGAAGAGCATCTGTTCACGTCGGGTTGATAACCCGGAATCGCCGCTGATTGCACGGCTTAAATACGCACTTTACGACCAGGTGATTACCATTTCATATGGTATTCGCGAGGTTCTTATTAGTGAAGGCGTGCCCGCCGACAAGGTGCTGTGTGTCCACAGCGCAGTGGATGTGGAACGATTTGACCAACCCGCAGAGCGTGAGTGGTTTATAGAGGCATTGGCGCTGCCACATAACAGCCGGGTGTTGGCTGTCGTTGCTCAGCTTATTCACCGCAAGGGGCACCGCCACCTGTTTGCAGCACTGCCAGAGGTGATTGAAAAACATCCCGATATTCAGGTGTTACTGTTTGGTAAGGGTCCTTTGGCCGATGAGCTGACACAGCAAATAAAGCAGCAGGGGCTAAGTGATCACGTGCGGTTGATCGGTTTTCGTGATGACCTGCACCGGGTGATGCCCAACCTGTATGCGGTGGTTCACCCAGCTGATATGGAGGGGCTGGGTGTCTCACTGCTTCAAGCCGCCGCCGCAGGAGTACCCTTGATAGGGACCCGCGCCGGGGGGATTCCCGAAATTGTACGCGATGGTGAAAATGGCATTTTAGTCGCTCCGCAAGATGTTGCAGAGTTGCGCAGCGCACTGCTTAAATTATTAGCCGATGAGCCGCAGGCCCGTGCATGGGGCGAAAAAGGTAAGCAAATTGTTAAGGCGGAGTTCTCAATTGAGGCGATGGTCGAGGGGAATTTTAAGGTTTATCAATCACTGGTGAGAGCTTAATATCAGGGTGACTTTTGGTAGGGATCTTCCCCCGCTATACGCTTACGTTTGAAGCGCTTATGTACCCAAAAATATTGCGCCTTGTTGTTGCGAATCTGCGTTTCAAATAGCTGGTGTATGCGGGCCGCATCCGCCACCTCATCATCCGTTGGGAAATTATCCAGCGGTGGCAGTAGTTTAAGCGCATAGCCACTGCCATCCTCTTTGCGTACTGAAACAAAAGGGATCACCGCTGTCTTGCTCATTTTGGCAATCCGGGAAGTACCGGTATTGGTGGGGGTGGGGATGCCGAAGAAGGGTACCAGTGCCGACCCTTTTCCTTCGTAGTGTTGATCCGGCGCATACCAGACGGCTTTGTTCTGTTTGAGGCTGCGGATCAGCCCACGAATATCATCACGGGGGATCAGGCTCTCCAGATAACTCTCGCGGCCATTTCTCATTACATATTCGATCACCGGATTCTCGTGGGGGCGATACATGCTGCGTATGGAGAGATCGGTTTGAGTGGCGAGCAGGTGGCCGCTGATATCGAGCGTGGTGTAGTGAGCACCTAACAACAGTGCGCCATTTCCACCCGCTATCGCGCTCTCCAGATACTCCAACCCTTCAATTTCGGTTAATGCAGCCAGGCGTTTATCACCCCCCCACCAGCTCAAACCCAACTCAAACAGCATAATACCCATTGAGTGGAAGTGTTTGCGCAGTATGGAGGCCCTTGCTGCATCAGAGAGTTCGGGAAAACAGAGCTTGATGTTGGTGGCTGCCACACGGCGGCGAGTTTTGGCCACATGGAAGAGCAGATTGCCCAGCTGTTTGCCCAGCATCAGCTGTACGCGGAACGGTAGTGTGTTGAGCAGGCGTAACAGCGCCAAACCCAGCCAGATGGGCCAATATTTGGGGTGGATGGGTAATCTCTCTGAAGGTCTGTTTTTCTGCATCTTGGTGATTTAAACTCAGCATGTAAACTCGCTCAGAGAGCGGGCACGACTGTGCTAGTATAACACCCCGATTATCAGTACATAACTTAAAATATAAGTCCTTATTCCTGGGTAGAAACACGAGTCGACATGTAAGATGTTGGTTTTGCTATTAAATCAATCGTTTGTGCAGTGTGCGTGTGGCTATCCGGGGGTGAGGGGTCAGTGGGAACAATAGATGGCTTTTGATTTTAAAACGAGTCTGGAAGAGCACCGCGCCGCCCTGAGCTGCGTAGAAAAACTCTACCCCATTTTGCATGAGGTGAGCCAGTTAATGCGCCAGCGATTGGCGAACGGGCATACCATTTACGGTTGTGGTAACGGGGGTTCTGCTTCAGATATTCAACACTTTGCGGCGGAGTTGACCGGGCGATTTGAGATAGAGCGCCGGGGTTATCCTGCCGTAGCACTGACCACAGACAGTTGTGCGCTCACCTCCATTGGCAATGACTACGGTTTTGATGCGGTATTTGAGCGCCAGCTTGCCGCCTTGAGTCACCCAGGTGATATTTTACTGGCGATCAGCACCTCGGGCAACTCAGCCAATGTGGTCAAAGCGGTGGAGTATGCCAACGCAAACCAGATTAAAACCATCGGCCTACTGGGTAAAACCGGCGGTGCGCTGGCTCCTCTGGTTGATTACGCGATCACGGTGCCGATTGAGCGCACCGCACGCATTCAAGAGATGCATATCCTTATATTACATCTGCTTTGCGAGTCGATTGAAGTATGAGCCTCTCTATTCCTGATTTTAAAAAAGCACAGATTCTGGTGGCGGGTGACCTCATGCTAGACCGCTACTGGCAAGGGGCGACCTCCCGTATCTCCCCCGAAGCACCGGTGCCGGTGGTGAATATCAAGCGTAGTGAGCTAGATGCCCGAGCCGGTGGCGCAGGAAATGTAGCGATCAACATTGCTGCGCTGGGCGCGGGTGTCGCGTTGGATGGCTTAGCGGGTGACGATGAATCGGGTCGCATCATGTCACAACAGCTTGAACAGGCGGGGGTGGTTTGCCGCTTCGAACGCTCGGAAAAAATCCAGACCATCACCAAATTGCGGGTGCTCAGTCGACATCAACAGCTGCTGCGGCTCGACTTTGAAGCACCGCTGCACCGGTTTGCCAATGCGGCGCTACTGGCTCGCTTTACCCAGGGTTTGAGTGGCTGTAATGCAGTAGTACTTTCAGACTATGCCAAAGGGACGTTGGACCAAGTTCAGCTGATGATTCAAGCGGCACGAGCAGCCGGTAAGCCGGTACTGATTGACCCCAAAGGCGCTACGATGCAGAAATACAGCGGCGCAACCCTGCTAACACCCAACTTCTCCGAATTTGAAGCGGTGGTTGGTCACTGTGAAAATGATGCCGCAGTGGTGAGCAAAGGCGATGCACTGCGTGAAGCGTTACAGCTGGAAGCGCTGCTCATCACCCGCAGTGAAAAAGGGATGACGCTACTACAAAAAGGGCACCCACCACTCCACCTGCCTACCCTGGCGCGAGAGGTCTATGACGTAACCGGTGCAGGCGATACCGTGATCTCCACTCTGGCTGCCGCACTGGCTGCTGGGCAGTCATTGGCCGAGGCCACCGCATTAGCTAATCTGGCGGCAGGAATCGTAGTGGGCAAACTGGGCACCGCCACCGTCTCAGTAAAAGAGCTGGGTACGGCCATTCGGGCAGGTGAACCGGTTGAAAACAGCATCAAAACCGGTGTGCAGAACGAAGCCGAGCTGCAATCTGTCGTGCAGCGCGCTAAAGAACTGGGTGAGCGCATCGTGATGACAAACGGCTGTTTTGATCTGCTACATGCAGGCCATGTAGAGTACCTTGAAAAAGCCAGGCAGCAGGGCGACCGACTGATCGTGGCAGTGAATGATGATGCCTCCGTTGCGCGGCTCAAGGGTGAGCAACGCCCCATTGTGCCACTGGCACAACGGATGACCGTACTGGCCGCCCTGCGCAGTGTCGATTGGGTAGTGCCGTTTTCAGAAGAGACCCCGCAACGTCTCATCTGCAAAATTTTACCCGATGTACTCATAAAGGGCGGCGACTATCAGATCGAACAGATCGCCGGACATCAGTGCGTTCAGGCCAGCGGTGGTAAAGTGCAGGTGCTGCACTTTGCAGAAGGGTGTTCAACCAGCGCCATTGTAGAGCGGATTCGCCAGCAACCGACTGAAGACAAATAACAAACCAGATGCGACCTCTCTACTCCTTTATTTTTACACTGCTACTGCCTCTCATCTTGCTGCGCCTCTATCTGCGCGCGCGAAAATCGCCCGCTTATCGAGAGCGGTTGAGCGAACGCTTCGGTTTTGGCGAGCGTATAAAAGCACCGGTAATATGGCTGCATGCGGTCTCCGTGGGCGAAGTGCAAGCGGCAAAACCATTGATCACGCGCCTACAAAAGCAATACCCCGAACACACGCTGGTGGTGACCACCATGACCCCGACCGGAGCCGAGCGGGTGGCCGACATCAAAGGCAACATACAGCACCGATATGTGCCCTACGACACACCCGGCTGCATCAAACGCTTTCTCAACCGCATCCAGCCATCGATGCTGATTATCATGGAGACCGAAATCTGGCCCAATATGCTGCACTACTGCCATCAGCGGAAGATCCCCAGCCTATTGGTCAATGCCCGTATGTCAGAACGATCAGCCCGAGGCTATGCCCGTTTTAGCGCACTCACACGCTCGACACTCAATAAATTCAGCTCGATTGCCGCGCAAGGAAAAATTGATGCGGAGCGCTTGATTAAGCTGGGGTCAGACCCCGCAAAAACCCATATAACCGGTAGCTTGAAATTTGACCTCACCCCCCCCGCCGACCTTGAAGTACGTGCCCGTACCTTGCGTAGCCAATGGGGTGTTAATCGCAAAGTCTGGATCGCCGCAAGCACCCACAAAGGGGAAGATGAGCAACTGTTGGATGCGTTTGAAACGCTACAACAGCACCTGCCAGAAACACTGTTAATCTTGGTGCCGCGTCACCCAGAGCGCTTTGATGAAGTTGCGAAGCTGTGTCAGGCACGTGGCTTTACCTTGGTTCGCCGCAGTGAACAACACAACTGCCAAAGCGAAACGACAATCTTTCTTGGTGACAGCATGGGCGAGTTGATGCTCTTTTTCGCCGCATCAGACATCGCCTTTGTCGGCGGCAGCCTAGTGGCCGCAGGAGGGCATAACCTGCTAGAGCCCGCCTTATTGGGCATCCCAGTGCTCACTGGCCCCCACATGTTTAACTTTGCAGAGATTCACCGCCTGCTGCTACAAGCAAAAGCCTCCCTAGAAGTAGAGAACAGCCGCCACCTGGCAAAAGAGTTACGGCAACTGTTTAACGATCCATCACTTAGCCACACCATGGGAGAGCAGGGCAAGAGGCTGGTGGCACAAAATCGCGGGGCACTGGATAACGTGATGAAGCGGGTGGAAGAGATAAAAGCGTAAAGGGCGCACCCTAAACCGAGGGATTTCATGACACTGTGTAAAGAGCGCAGGCGCTTGGTCATGCTAATGAGCAGGGGAGACGATAAAAACTTTCTTCAGCCGACTGTAAAGGCAAAAGCCCAATATTGAATTCGCCCCCTTTTTTATAAATTCGATCAAGCGGGCTAATAACAGCGTGGTCGCCGCAAATCCTCGTAGGAGCCACCTTTAGGTAGCGATAGGCTTAATGCACTACTGGCCCTACAGCATATCCAGCGGACTCACTACCCCCTGCGCACCCTGCCTCAACACATGCGTATAAATCATCGTGGTTTGCAACTCAGCATGACCTAACAGCGCTTGAATAAGCCCCCGGTTCCTCCACAAATCGTAATATCTGGATCGTAGAGGGCGTATTGCTTCTGTATTAACTTCCGGGATCTCTCAGGGTATAGTGTTTTGTGATATGACATTGCGATAAGTTTTGTTAAATAAACAGGGCAAAAAATCAATATGGTATTTGACCCCCTTCCGGACCCCCTTCCCTTTTTTGGCTATCCGATTATGAATGACCAAGATTATAATGTGGTATGGTAATTTTATTATGTGATTTACTGGCAGTGAATACGCGGTATTCACGCTGAATAAAAAATAATGGAGGATGTTATGTCATCGGTGAAGTGGATTCGGGGTACTGTCATTTTCATGTTTTTGTTGTTGACGGCCTGTGTGGATGGAGATGATGGCGGTGGTGCAACGGATACAACCGTACCCGAAATAACATTAGCCGGTGAAAATCCGTTGGATTTATCGGTTGGTGATACTTACGTTGATCCCGGTGCCACGGCTTCTGATAATGTCGATGGCAACGTAACAGCGCATATTGTTGTTGCTGGCGATGTGGTGGACACTGCGGCGGTAGGTGCTTATATAGTGACTTACGATGTCAGTGATGCAGCGGGGAACTCTGCAACGCCATTAACGCGCACCATTAACGTTCGTGATCAGGACGCTCCAGAAATCATACTGCTCGGTGATGATCCATTAAATCTACCGGTTGGTGATACTTATGTTGATCCCGGATCTTTTGCTTTGGACAATGTTGATGGCAATATAACAGCGCATATTGTTGTTGCTGGCGATGCGGTGGATACTGCGGCGGTAGGTACTTATACAGTGACTTACGATGTCAGTGATGCAGCGGGGAATTCTGCAACGCAGTTAACACGCACTGTTAATGTCAGTGATATGGACGCTCCAGAAATCATACTGCTCGGTGATAATCCATTAAATCTATCGGTTGGTGATGCCTATGTTGATCCCGGTTTTTTTGCTTTGGACAATGTCGATGGCAATATAACAGCGCATATTGTTGTTGCTGGCGATGCGGTGGATACTGCGGCGGTAGGTACTTATGTAGTGACTTACGATGTCAGTGATGCAGCGGGTAATTTTGCAACGCAGTTAACACGCACTGTTAATGTCAGTGACCCTCCCCCCCATCCCACCTCTAATGTAACGAATATTTCACTATTGGTTAGTAGCCCACAAATGCCATCCGATGGCTCAAGTACGGTTACTTTGACCGCAGTGGCTCGGGACAGCGACAATAACTATGTAGAGAATGCTGCTATTGAATTCTCCGCATCATCGGGTGGTATTTTACCGGGTGAACGCACCATAACTAACTCTTCAGGGCGAGTCTCTGCAACGCTGGATGTGGGTGGTGATCCCGCTAATCGAACCATTACGGTGACCGCAGTTGATAGTGTAACCGGTCAGAGTGCCAGCCAATTGGTTGAAGTGAGGGATACACAGTTTGTCTTTTCCGGCCCCCAGCG
>JAKIVC010000010.1 GCA_021647245.1 Gammaproteobacteria bacterium | reverse complement strand
TTCTGGCGTTCTTCTTCTGATAACCGAATGATGTATTTCTTTTTCATGAGCACCCTCAACAAGATATTGACCAACCATGAGAAGGAATTTTAACACTAGGCAATATCACATTGAAAGAGTACTAGGCATATTCATCGATACCCAGCACAGCCTGCAGCTGCTGTAACTCTTCTTGTTGCGCCTGCAGGCTATATGACTCCACTGCCCGCTGTTGCGAATAGCTTAAGCTTAACACCCCGCCATCCACTCTCTCCGCCTGCATATAACGCTGTAACAGCTGCTGTTTTTTTGCCTCATCAACGGGAGGTGTTTGGAGTTTTTGTGGTAATTCGGCAGCTGCAGGCCTAGCAACCGCCGAAGCCTGGTTACCTGCACCATAAAAAACGGGATTATTATCGCCAATACGCATCCGTTGATTATAGCGACATTATAAAATAGTGGAAGGATCAAGGTTTCTTGTTTTCTTTAAGCCATTCACATCATCAAGATTTTTTACCCGAAAAAGTTTTGCCCCGGTAAAATCAACACCGCGAATATCAGATTTCAAGAAGTCAGCCTCGCTGAGGTCACTATAAGCAAAAGAGGAGGAGATCAGGTTAGTACCCACAAAAACTGCACGACGAAAATCGCTATTACGCATGCTGGCGTTATTCATATTTGCCGACTCAAAAATCACCTCAGAGGCCTTCACATTATTCAAGTTTGACCAGGAAAAATTTGCTCTTGTGGCATCCATTTTATAGAGATTAGCACCCTCCAGATTACTACCTGAAAAACTGGCAGAGACGGCCTGACTATAACGAAGATTAACATCCCGCATGGAGTTATCTGTAAATGTTGTTGCACTCAGATAAGTGTGGCTCAAGTCAGCCCGGTCAAATTTAACCTTAGCAAACCGAGCTCTCTCAAAATTCGCCCCCCTGAAGTTAGCGCGGGTAAAATCAACATTTTTCATCTCTAAAAGAAACAAGTTAGCTTTGCGCATCACTACACTCACCATGGACGCACCAACATACATACCATCTTTGAAGTCTACCTCCTTAAATACCGAGTAATCCAGTGAGGCATTTTTAAAGCGAGTATAGCGAAACTCTAAATTACTAAACTTTGCACGGTGAATCTCTGCGTCCGTAAAATCGGTTTCAATCAAAACGGTACCATCCATAATGGCCCTATTCAGTTTTGCACCGCGCAGATCTGCACCAGTCAGGTCTGCGCCAGTTAAATCGGCACCACTGAGATCCGCATAACGTAGCATTGCGTCGCGCAACGATGCATAGCGCAAATTGGCCCCCCGAAGATCCACATGGTGCAAATTCGCACCTGAAAAGTCAGCATTTTCCAGTTTGGTACGGCGTAACTCGGTAAAGCCGAGATACGCCTCAATAAATTTAACACCTGAAAAGTCAGCATTATTCATGGTCAGGCGTGTGAGGTTCTTACCGCTGAAGTTGATACTCCCAGCTTGACGAGAGGTCATCAGACTATAAACATCCAATTCAGAAATGGGGGCTGAGTAGCGTGCAGTATCTGAGCGATGATCTGGAATATTCGAACACCCTGCCAGCATCACCACTGCACCCAGCATTAAAACAGTTATCAACTGCTTCAAGGGCCACTCTCTTTTAAACATCCAATATCACCATTTTACTCGGCCCATTAACTTTCAATTGCCCACCACCTTGTCACGCAAATAGACGGGGATCGCCTCCTCAGCCGCAACATATTCACCCCTAGAAAAAAGGGTTTGTGCCAGGCTCACCACCTCTTTTGCATCAGGGTAGTATTCAACTACCCTTTTATGCAGCTGCTCGGCCACTGTTGCAGGTATTTGATCGGCATAACGCTGCCAACCATTGCCCAGCGCCAGCCACTCGCCTTCATCGAGCAGAGAGATATCGGCCATGGAGGTAACGCACTCCTTGCCTAATAAATTTGCCTGGCCAAGTTCAGGGATATAATACGCGCCAAAATAGACCTCTTTCATGCTCGCATCATTGGCCACCAGCACCTGCTGCGTGCCGTAATTCCGAAAGGCCCCATGAGCCATCGCTGCCAGCGTTGAGACAGGCGTAACCGGCAGATCACTTGCGTATGCCAGCCCCTGCACCACACCGGCAGCAATACGCAACCCGGTAAAGGCCCCCGGCCCTCGGGAAAACGCGATGCTATCCAGCTGGCGCAATGAAACCCCCGATTCAACAAGCAGCTTATCGACCATCGAAATGATCAATTCAGAGTGTTGTCGCGGGGCAACTTTAAACTCCCCGATTACCTCGCTTCCAACCTGTAATGCGGCAGAACAAGCCGCCGTGGAGGTTTCAATGGCGAGTATTTTATTGCAACTCATATAAGACCTTCTATTGGCTAAGAGTTCACTGAGCGCTTGAATCTTCTATCGGCTCTTTTTCGGGCTTCTCAAAAAACTGCTCTACACGTTTTAAGTTGCGGGTACGTTTCATTCGAGGAAGGCTATCGATAAATATTCCGCCGTAGGATTTAGTCAGCGTACGGGGATCACAAATCATTAATACTCCACGATCATCGACATCACGAATCAGCCTGCCCACCCCTTGTTTCAGCGCGATCACCGCCTGGGGAAGTTGATAGTCACGAAAAGGGTTGCCCCCCCGCTCGCGAATCGCATCAATGCGCGCCTGTAACAGAGGGTCGCCCGGTGAAGCGAAGGGCAGCTTGTCGATAATCACGCAAGAGAGCGCCTCTCCACGCACATCGACTCCCTCCCAAAAACTGCTGGTACCTAATAAAATAGCGTTAGCGGTCTTTCGAAATTTAGCTAACAATTGTGAACGGGGCATACTACCTTGAATAAATAGCGGATAATCCAGTTCATTCTCAAGCAATCCCGCCGCCTCCTGAAGGGCGCGGTGACTGGTAAACAGCATGAATGCCCGCCCCTCACTCGCTCTTAATACCGGCAACGCCTGCGCCACAACTTGCGCGCCATATTCAGCGCTTGAGGGCTCTGGCAAGCCGGTGGGAATGTATAATACTGACTGATTCATGTAATCAAATGGGCTATCCCAACTGTGTGAGACCGCATCATCAATACCCAGGGTAGTGCAGATGTGTTCAAAGCTGTTGGCAACCGTGAGCGTAGCTGATGTAAAGATCCAACCACAAGGGCGTGATTGCATATATTCCCTGAAAATATCAGCAATATCCATGGGGGTCAGATTAACCACCACCGAGCGGTTGAACACACCAACCCAGTGGATAAAACCCTCGGGGGTCTCCCCGGTTAACTTTTGGAAGCGCTCATACAGCTCATCGCAGCGTTCGTAGCAGTTCGCCAGTACTTTGCCCCGCTCAGCACCCACCTCCAGTTGCTCCAGCAGCTCACATAATGTTTCGCCCATCTCTTTAAGGGCGGCATCAACTCCGTCGATCTGCCTGCACACTTTCCAGGTGATGCGATGACTGTTATCGGGCATCACCCGCCGAAATAGTTTTGCTGTGTACTCCAAGCGATCAGCCAGCTTACCGAGCAGCTGCATATCCACCGCCTCATCTACAATGGCGGCCTGGATATCACTCACCAGCTCCAACAGTTGATTACTGCTATAGGCTTGGCCAAAAAAATTACTGGCCACTTCCGGGAGTTGGTGTGCCTCATCAAAGATCACCGCATTGGCCCCTGGCAGCAACTCGGCAACTCCCTCCTCCTTCAGTGAAAGATCGGCAAAAAAGAGGTGGTGATTAACCACCACCAAATCAGCTTCTTGTGCTTTACGGCGCGCCTTCATCACACAGCAATCAGCAATACTTGGACACTCCTGACCCAGGCAGTTATCGGCCGTGGAGGTAACAAAAGGCCAGAGTGGTGAATCTTCTGCGACATCGGTCAGTTCACCGGTATCACCACTTTTAGTGATTTCGCTCCAACGCTTGATTTTGATTAGTGTTTTATGTAGCGCCGGATTTTGAACACGAGGGCTGTTTCGATACAGGTCAAGCCGGTAGTGACAGAGGTAGTTAGAGCGCCCCTTCAGCAAGGCTACTTTACCTGGCTGCTGTAGTGCTTTGCGTACTAGCGGGAGATCACGATAAAAGAGTTGGTCCTGAAGATTTTTGGTGCCGGTTGAAACAATAACTTTTTCTGACGAAAGCAGTGCCGGCACCAGATAGGCGAAAGTTTTCCCAGTGCCCGTACCCGCCTCGGCCACCAAAATCGAACGCTCATTAATCGCCTTCTCAACCTGCTCAGCCATCTCTTGCTGCTGCCGACGTGGCGCGAAACCTGTCAAGTGATGTGAAAAAGGGCCATCATGGCCCAATATATCAGTACAATTCTGCATAATATTTTCAGCAATCAACCCTAAAGCTCAACATCTTATTCACCATGACTATCCCAAACCTCATCTGTAACAGCACCTGTTTCAATACACCAAACCAGCTCACTGATCACTTTAAACTTTGCGACCGTCATCGCCCCGCGATTGGCACGCTTACTCTGGCTGGCCGCCATCGCCTCATCGATAACATCGCGACTGGCCTCATAAATCTCAACGGGTTCATACTCCGAGTTCATAATCACCAGTACCACGCTATCCCACGACTTATCACATTTTAATTGGCCAATACGATGGCCTGATTTGCGCTCATCGAAAATAGCACGTCCCTTAATTTGAATGCGTTGCCCTTTTCGCTCACCCGCGCCAATGGCATCAAACCCGGCAGAGCGATCAGTACAGAGTTCGAGATTCAATAAGCGCGCCGCATCATACTCCGCAATTTCACGGCTAATACCTAGCGGCTTACCCGTCGCCTTGCGATATTGCGCCGCGAGGGTACGCGCCTCTTTCATTAATTTATCAACCGCGTAGATACCCACCGGATATGTCTCACAAATAAAATGTATAGATAGCTAGCTAGTACATCAACCCTTCAGGCGTTTCTGTGGCACTCCGCCTCGGCGTTATAGCGCTTGTCAAGGGAATAACCATTCCCTGCGAGCTATGCCTTGATGCGAAATGCCACAGAATCGCTGACTAGGCAATATAAGAGTGTTGATGTACTAGGTCTTATAAACCAATTTAAGAAAAGATGGAAATATCTTTCAATTTTTGAAGAAAACTTGTTCGCGCTCAAGCTCCGTAGCGCGAATTCCGGCATATACAGCACGATCCTCACGCCCCAATAACAGCCGTGACTGTTCAATCAGGCGCCACCCTTTAGCCTGCATCTGGGTACTGTTTTTAGAGAAGCGAATTATTCTCAGCGCACTCGCTTCAGCCTCTTTGTAACGTGCCTGCTGTAGATAAAGCTGTGCTAACTGAAACCAGACCACTGGGCTTTCCGGGGTATAATACTTAGCCCGTTTTATGTAATCAATCGCCAAATATGCATTCCCCACCATGCGGGCACTATTGGCTTCCAGTAGCAATTGACCCGCCACCACAGCCTTATCAACGCCCTGCTCAACCATCTGTTTTTCAATTTTAGATATGTGCTGTGACCGCCCCCACTCAGAGTCCGCCACACATCCCGACACGAATAACACAACAGTCAACATCAGTAATCGCTGCGGATACCCCATACAACCCTCATCTTAAAATTGAGTTCAGCCAAAGGAAGATCCGTTGCACTAAAGCTTATAGCGAAAGAATATACTCAACCACAGCGGCTATTTCCGTATCATTCGCCTTATGCTCATTCGGCGGCATGACCGCACTGGCGGCAACCGCCGTCCACTTTCCACCACTACCATACTTGATGCTTTCGAATAGTTTTTGAGCCGCCTCAGGGTCATCTTTATAACGGGCACTCACCGCACTCCACGCCGGGCCAAAACGATGCTCATTAACATCGTGGCAACCAAAACAGCCTCCCCGAATAAGGATCGATTTAACCTTACCCAGGGCACGATCTTCTAAATTGTGCGTCGTCATGACATCGCCCGCATCACGACTACAACCACCCAGGAGAGTGCCCAACAGCACCACCAATAATACAAAATACATTTCACCACTCCTTAAAACTATTTTTGAGAAAGCTTTGACTCTCTCTTAATCAATCTATTTATCGCATGGCCTGCGGCCATAAAACCAAAACTGGCCGTGATAAAACTGGCCGCACCGTAACCAAAGCGGCAATCCAGCGAGACCCCGTGAATACCTGGTTTTTCATAGCCCACCGTACCATCTTTCTTTGGGTAAACCGGTTGTTGAGATGAGAAAACACAATCGATACCAAACTTACGCTTACCGCTTTTGCTAAAACCGAACTCTTTTCGCAATTGTGATCTAACCTTGGCAATCAACGGGTCATTAAAAGTGCGGCTTACATCCTGCACCTGAATTTGGGTCGGATCGGTCATACCACCAGCACCACCCGTCACAATAATCGGGATTTTATTACGTTTGCAATAATTGATCATCAATGCTTTAAATTTAATGCTGTCAATGGCATCAATCACATAATCAAAGCTACCATTTAGGTACTCCTGGTATGTCTTCACCGTGATAAAATCATCAATGATCTCAACCTGACAATCCGCATTAATAAGGGCGATTCGCTCCACCATCACCTGGCATTTTTTCTGATTGATAGTATTACTCAGTGCGGGCAACTGCCGGTTAATATTCGTTTCGCATATCTCATCAAAATCAATCAGTGTAATTCGACTGACTCCACTTCGCGCCAAGGCCTCCGCCACCCAGGAGCCAACGCCACCGATACCGACTACGCAAAAATGCGCCTGAGCAAGCACTTTCGCGCCCTGGTCGCCATACAGGCGTTGAATACCGCCAAAGCGGCGTTGATAACTCTCTGTTGTCATACTCACTGTTTTTTACCGAAAAAAGCGTGGCATTAATACCAGTGAACTTTGCACAAGCGGGGCTGGAGAAAAAAGAGATAAAAATTGGCTGCTTGAGGCAATAAATGAAGGAAATAGCGTGCTATTCACACGTTTACCAACGAAAAACAGCGGGGATTTAGCCTTTTTATCAGTACATCCACCTGTGCAGAGATCTCAGGCATTTAATATGCCACCTATTATGCCAGAGAAAAGCCAGCAAGTACGGCGCTGAAACCATTACACTATGTTTTTTCGCTCTCACCCACGGCATCCACAGCCGAATGGTCCAACTCAAGCTCGGCACGCTCAACCAACAGCGCCGGCAACTCTGCCTTAACAGATACACCCAGCTTTTTAAGCTCATTGGCCTGTTTAATCAGGTTGCCACGGCCACTGTAAAGCTGGCCGAACGCTTTCTCATAACTATCCTTGGCACTATCCAGCGAGCGCCCTACCTTCTCCATAGAGCCTAAAAAAGTGTTGAATTTATCATACATTCTACCCGCCTTTTCAGCCAGCTCAGCCGTGTGGCGGTTTTGATCCTCAAAACGCCACAGCTGACGAACAATATTCAAGCTGGTCAGCAGTGTTGTCGGCGTGGCAACCAACACATTCTGCTCTAACGCTTTCTGAAACAAACTCTCATCCGCCCGCAGCGCCTCAACAAAAGCCGACTCAATCGGAATGAACATAAACACCATTTCTGGCGAATTCAAACCCGGCAACTCAAAATAGTGGCGGTCAGATAACTCTTTAATGCGATCAGAAATCGCCGCAACATGGGCCTTCATCGCCTGCTTAGATTCAGCCTCATTCTCACTGTTCACATAGCGGGTATACGCATTCAATGACACCTTGGCATCAACAATCAAGTGCTTATTTTCAGGCAGGTAGATAATAACGTCAGGGCGCTGCCGACCACTTTCAGTATTAAAACTTACCTCACGCTTATAATCCTTATCAATGACCAATCCTGAGCGATCAAGCACATTCTCCAGAACCAACTCACCCCAATTTCCTTGGCTCTTCTTTTGCCCCTTAAGCGCTGTCGCCAACTGGTGAGCCTCTTCCGTAATCTGCTTGTTAAGCTCTTTTAGGTGGCCCAATTCACTGCGTAATTGCGCTTGCTGCTCAGTATCCTTATGGTGAATCTCTTCTACTTTCTGTCGAAAATCGACAATCTGCTGGCGAAACGGCTTAAGCATATCATCCAACGACTGTCGACTGCTCTCAGAGAATGACTTCCCTTTGGCCTCAAAAATACGATTGGCCAGATTTTCAAACTCACGGCTAAGCTCAAGTTTCTGCTGCTCAAATTGCGCCACCTGTGAGGCGTAATGGAGCTCCTTCTCTTGCTGGCGGGTATGCAACTCAGTATTTTCAGCCTGCAACGTACCGTTGCGTTGCTGCACCTCATCCAGTTGTTGCTGTGACAAACGCCGCTCCTGCTGCGCCTGCTGCAACTGCCTCCCCATGCTAACAACCCGTTCATCCGCAACCGCCAACGCTGTCTGCTGCCGCTGAAGCTCGCCCTGCACCTCAGCCAACCGGGCAGATTGCTGTTGTGACGCATCCAACTGCTGCTGTTTAGCCGCCACGCTCATCTTGCTCCATACCAGCCAGGCACCCAGCATCGCACCGGTAATTAACGCCAGAAATAATGCACCCCACACCACAGACTCAGCCACCAAAAAAGCTCCCGTTTACAAAAAATCATACTAAATAGATACACGGATAACGATTCCGCGCAGCTATTTCATAAAGCCCTAATCCCCAGATAGAAGCGCGAGATGATGTGTAAGCGTTTGGTTTTACAGTGAAACTAAAAATATTAGTCGCACCCGCAGGTTCGGCGGCTATTTTTTGTTTTGCTGTGGAATCAAGAGCTTGTGCAGCATACGTGTTTCTACCTGGGGATTAGAGTAAAGAGATATCCTAGCAGAGTGAAAAGAGAGCACGTAAATAATAGTAACACCCTAACCCTCAGGTGGAGTTGATAAGGGTTAGAGCAACCAAAAAAAGGCACGCTCCAGTTAATGGACTCTCTTAATCTCGCCGAGTGTATTGACCATCACTTTCCGCGGCCCAAAAGCAATCGCGGATATAAACCGTCTGAACTCATCAAGGCGCTCATTTTAATGCAGCATGAAGGCAGCTTCCACCTAGACGACATTCGCTACCTCCAGGAAGATGAGAAGTGAATAACGCCCTGCTACAGTCCGGTTTACACCGTCGCAAAAAAGTGACAATGGATGATGAGCAAAAAATGGCCAGCAATAAGTGTTGAAAGAGGGCGGGAATGGTTTTTGGAGGTCGGAGGGAGTCCTATCTGGGGATTTTGGACCCCCTCTTTGTGTGCGAAAAATGCCTCGATGTGAGGCAAAATATAAATACGCTGAAGAGTTACGAAATGCCCAGATTAGAAACGAAAGCCTAGCTTGGCACTGTAGCTGCTGTAACCGCCGGTTTTGTCTGATTCAACCGCAATATTTAATAGCCCCAGATTGATGTTAACACCCGCGTAGAGTTTGCTTTGGGAGAAGTCGACGCTATCCAATGCTGTGGAGTTAATGTCACTGCTGGTCCAGACTCGCCCGATGCCTGCATAGGGGGTTAGCATTAGAAATCCTTTCGAGATGGAAAGGTCAAGGCTGCGAGTGCTGAGTTCGTAGTTGTCGACCCCAGTCAGAGCGGTAGCCGCATAGCGTATGCCAACGGCGGGTGTTACGGTGCCACCATCAAGGATCGCATAACGTAGTTCATAACCAGCCAGCTTGATATTCGTACTGGGGATTGCACTGACAAAAGCACCTACATCGATGCCGAATGGCAGGCCGACATGGGCATGCAGTTTGGGGATGATAATGGCACTGGGTGCATCACTGCCGAAAGCGTCGTTGAAAACGCTATCATTGTCTATTACGGTGCTACTGACCTCTAAGCCTACATCAAAACCAAAGGGTAATAAGCCACTAGAGAGTGCCTCAGCGGGGGTGACCGCTTTGTAACTCATTGCAGCACTCAGGTTTTCTGATAGCTCTTTAAAATCCGCCTGAACGGTCATGACATCTAAATTGAGATCGGCAGCCATGGCGGAAGAGCTGGCGGCCAGTAGTGAAACGGCGCAAAGGTGACGAAGCTTCATGAATCTTCTCCTGAATATAGGCGGATAAACGGTTGATAATGTACCGTGGCATATTAGCAGTTTGCCTAAAGTGCTGTCACTTTTCTGTGAGTGATGCCACCATTCGGTAAAAACTGTTGATGCGTCGTGGTGTTATAGCGCCCGAATCGGCGGCTACTTGAATGGCGCAGCCAGGTTCGGCCTGATGGCGGCAATTTCGGAAGCGACAGTTACCAATATAAGGCTCTAATTCTAAAAAGCCTTCCGCCACTTGCTGTTCGGTGATTTCCCATAGGCCAAATTCACGTATGCCTGGTGAATCGATCAGGTCACCCCCCTGTGGCAGGTGATAGAGGGTAGATGCGGTTGTGGTGTGACGCCCTTTTCCCGACCTTTCAGAGAGTGCAGCGATACGAATAACCTGCTCTGGGAAGAGTATTTTAATCAGTGAGGATTTACCAACACCGGAGTGGCCGACAAAGATACTGATATGATCTTTAAGCTGTTTAATCAGTTCATCCATGCCATTTAGAATAACCGCGCTGGTGTAGATTACCTGATAGCCCAGCTGGTGGTATATAGCCAGCTGTTTCTCTATGATAGGGCGACTTTGCTCAGTGATTAGATCTGTTTTGTTCACCACAATGACCGGTGTAATACCGGTGGCCTCGGCTGCAACCAGGTAGCGGTCGATTAGCCCGGGACTGATCTCTGGGTAGGTGGCACAAGTGATCATTATCTGGTCAATGTTTGCGGCGATGAGTTTTTTGCGGCCTTGAAAATCGGGGCGTGCCAGCAAGCTATGACGGGGCATTACCGCGCAGATTACGCCGGATGTTTCATTTTCTGCTTGCCAGATGACGCGGTCGCCACAGACCAGTTCGCCTATATTTTGGCGTAATTTGCAGCGGACAATCTCTCCATCAGCTCCTTCAACATCAACCGTCTTGCCAAACCGGGTGACCACTAGCCCCTTCTGCTCTGTACCGAGTGTGGTCTCTTCTCTGCTCTCTTGCTTTGCTGCACGCTCAAGGCGTTTCTCTTGAATGCGCTGTGTGTGGCGGCGTTGGTTGTGGGTGAGTTTGCGCTTGCTCATTATTTGGCTGACGCCTTCAAATGCTGGATGCGAATCGCAGCGGGTGGATGTGAGTAGTGGAACCCGGCGTAGAGAGGGTCTGGGGTCAGTGTGCTGGCGTTATCTTTGTAGAGTGCAACCAGTGCGTCAATCAGGTGTTTGGGTTCACACTGTTGTGCGGCAAAAGCATCGGCTTCAAATTCGTGCTTACGCATCATTAATGATGAAATGGGTGCCATAAAGAAGGTGAAGCTTGGCAGTGTCAACATAAACAGCATTAATGCAGCATAGGTCGAGGGTGTCGATACTCCCAGCCCATGGAAAAACCAGGGCTGCTGCATCAGCCAGCCTAACAGGGCTAACCCGAGAAGTGAGGAGATCGCCATTGTAACGAGCCGCTTTGTGACGTGGCGATGTTTGAAGTGCCCCAATTCATGTGCTAAAACGGCCTCAATTTGATCATGATTAAGGCTTTTCAGAAGGGTATCGAAAAAGACGATACGCTTGTTACCCCCCAGTCCGGTGAAGTAGGCGTTGCCGTGACTGGAGCGAGTGGAACCATCCATTACAAAAATACCATTACTTTGAAAGCCGTTGCGCTCAAGTAACTGTTCGATACGCTGACGCAGTGCCTTATCTTCCAACGGTGTGAATTTATTGAACAGGGGGGCGATCACGGCAGGATATAGCCACATCATCACCAGTGTAAAACTCAACCAAACGGCCCAAGCATAGAGCCACCATAGGCTGCCCGCGTTGTCCATCAACCAGAGTATTACCCAGAGTAGAGGTAGCCCCAGTAGCAGCGATAGGAGTAACTGTTTGGCAAAGTCGGATAAAAACAGTCCGGGTGTTGTCCGGTTGAAGCCGAAGCGTTGCTCTATTTTAAATGTTTGGTAGACGTTGCTGGGCAGGTCAATCACTGTCATTAGTATTGAGGCAGCCAGTATAAAAATGACACCACTCACGATTTGATTCAGTCCTAGGTGTTGCACCTGCTGGTCAAGAAACTCCAACCCACCGCCCAGTGTCCATGCCAATAGCAGCAGTGCGGCCAGTGTGAGTTCAAATATCTCGAAACGGGTCTTGGTGGCGGTGTATTCAGCGGCTTTTTGATGCGCTTCGAGGGTGATCTCTTGTTTGAAGGCATCGGGCACACTATTTTTGTGGTGTTGCATATGGCGCAAGTGGCGCATTGAGAGCCAAATTTGTACAAAGAGGGCGATCAATACGCTGCATATAAAGACAAGAGTGAAGTTATTCATAGAGTAAAAAATGGTTTCTGGCAATGGATTTTCAATAACCAAGCAGGGTAGCCTCTGTTACAATGGTTAGCAACTCATTAAGGCGAGCAACAGGCGAGAGATGATGGCACAAGACCCGAATAATCTGATTTGGATTGACCTGGAAATGACCGGACTCGATCCCGATAATGACCGTATTATTGAAATGGCAACAATCGTCACCGACACTAACTTGAAGCTATTGGCTGAAGGCCCTGTGCTGGCGATTCACCAGCCGGCTGAGGTTTTGGCGCTGATGGATGAGTGGAATCAAACCACCCATGGTAACTCAGGTTTGATCGATAGAGTTAAAGCCAGTACCACCACAGAGCAAGATGCCGTTGCAGAGACGCTCTCTTTTTTACAGCGCTACTCATCAAAAGGGTGTTCACCGATCTGTGGTAACTCAGTGGGCCAAGATCGCCGTTTTCTTTATCGCTGGATGCCCGAGCTTGAAGCCTATTTTCACTACCGTAATCTGGATGTCAGTACGCTTAAAGAGCTGGCGCGTCGCTGGCACCCGAAAATGTACAGTGGCTTGAATAAACGGGGTACCCATAAAGCGCTGGATGATATTCGCGAGTCGATTGAGGAGCTGGCTTACTATCGTAAGCACTTTCTCAAGCTGCCTTAACGCGGGCGGGGTGGCGGTGCGTGCAAAGTTCTCTATCTATGCGGCCATCTCCTTGACCATTGCCATGAACTCACTCTGTTGTGATTGAACCCGCTCGAGCACCTCTATTGCCTTCTCTTTCTCAATGCCAAGCTCTGCTAGTAGCTTCTCAGTGGAGAGTTTGGCGCTGTTATCCTGCATGCCAGGCATCTTCAGTAGACGATTGCTGAGGGCAACCAATTTTCCGTAGAGAGCATGCTCTCCGTCATAGTCGGGGAAATGGTGCTCTGCCACCGCTTGGATGATCTCTTCAGGCATATCCCAAGCGCGCATCAGCTCCATGCCGATCATGTCATGGGATATGCCAAATGAGTGCAATTCGAGGGCGCGAATTTCTGTATCCGGGTAGCGCTCTACCATCTTGTTGAGGTAAACGTACTCTTCTGGGTGTAGATGGCCAAAGAGTAGATAACCAAAGTTATGGAACAGCCCACTAAGGTAACTGATTCCACCGTTTGGTCTGTTTTTGATGCGGCACTTTGCAGCTAGCAGCTGGCTCAACTCAGCACATGCTAATGCTTGTTGCCAAATAATAGTGCGGCCAAGTGGCCCGGTATTGGTGCATTGCAGCGCCTTACCCGATGCGAGTCCAAGGCAGAAATGCAGCGCAACATTAAAGCCCATTACCAGCGCAATGGAATCACCGATACTTTTTATCCGTTCACCGTAGCCGTAGAATGACTGACGTCCGTAGCGCAGTACTTGCGCGGCCAGACTGGGGTCTTGCTCTATCACATTGATCAGCCCTTCCAGCTGCGCATTCTCGTTGTTACGCAGGGCAAGTAGCTTGCGAGCCGTCTCAGGCAGAGGCGGTAGCTGCTGGGTCTGTTGGAGCTGTTGACGGAACGAGGCGTTAAACTCCGCTTTATTGACAATTTCCACTCTGAAGTCTCTCTCCGGGGTTTGAGCAATATTTTTTAAGCGACTATTTTTAGAGTAACTTTAGGTTTATATTAAATTTTCCATGCTTTAACCTTCGTACAGAAATGTGTATGTAGCGCAAACTATAGGCCTCTGCAGCAAAACTAAAAACAGCCATTTAGCCCGCGTGGACGCAATACATCTCTTTTATTTCGCTGTGAAACCAACATCTTACACGTCACTACAGGTTCCCATCTGAGAGTTAGGGTGTTATTTCGTTTGGCATACCGCATGTTGTAGTGTTTTAATGAGGGTAATGCCTATACCTTCCAAGATAACCTGGATAGTGATAACCAAAATGAACTCAGACAGATGAACCAGATTGTTCACTATGATGAAGGTGGTGTCGAACGCCAACCACTAAAAACGTATGCTGAATCGGCTTACCTTAATTACGCGATGTACGTAATTATGGATCGAGCATTACCGAATATTGGTGATGGTCTAAAGCCGGTGCAACGGCGCATTGTTTACGCCATGTCGGAGCTGGGTTTAAAAGCGGGCGCTAAATATAAAAAATCTGCGCGTACAGTCGGCGATGTATTGGGTAAGTTTCACCCCCATGGTGATTCCGCCTGTTACGAGGCGATGGTTATTATGGCGCAGCCTTTCACATACCGCTACCCACTGGTAGACGGGCAGGGCAACTGGGGCGCTCCAGATGACCCTAAGTCGTTTGCGGCGATGCGTTATACAGAGTCACGGCTCTCCGCTTTTTCAGAGCTACTGCTAAGCGAAGTGAGCCTGGGAACGGTAGATTGGCTGCCTAACTTTGATGGTACCTTGGAGGAGCCTGCTATTCTTCCGGCGCGGGTGCCTCATGTCCTGTTAAATGGCACCACCGGTATCGCGGTGGGAATGGCGACCGATATTCCTCCCCACAATCTTCGTGAAGTGGTTGCGGCTTGCATCATGTTGCTGGAAAAACCTAAAACCACACTGGAAGAGTTGTGTGAGCATATTCAAGGGCCCGATTACCCAACCGAAGCCGAAATAATTACCCCACGAGCCGATTTGTTGAAGATGTATGCAACCGGGCATGGAAGCGTGCGTATGCGTGCCTGTTGGGAGAGAGAGCAGAGTGATCTGATTATCACCGCGCTTCCTCACCAAGTTTCTGGTGCCAAGGTGTTAGAGCAGATTGCGGCACAGATGCAGGCTAAAAAATTACCCATAGTGGAAGATCTGCGTGATGAGTCAGATCACGAAAATCCTACTCGATTGGTGATTGTGCCACGCTCAAATCGTGTCAATGCTGAGCAGTTGATGGCACACCTGTTTGCAACCACTGATCTTGAGCGTACATATCGAGCCAATATGAATGTTATTGGCTTGGATGGACGGCCTCAGGTTAAAAATTTGCGTACGATGCTGAGTGAATGGCTCAGCTTTCGTACTGTTACGGTACGCCGTCGCCTGCAGTACCGCCTGGATAAGGTGAATTCACGCCTGCATATTCTTGATGCGCTATTAATCGCATTTCTAAATATTGATGAAGTGATTCATATCATTCGCACCGAAGATAAGCCAAAGCCGGTGTTGATATCCCGTTTTAGTATTACGCCTGAGCAGGCGGAGGCTATTCTTGACCTTAAACTGCGCCACTTGGCAAAACTTGAAGAGATGAAAATTCGCGGTGAGCAGAGTGAGCTGGCAACAGAGCGGGACTTTTTAGAGAAAATTTTGGCTTCAGAGCGTCGCTTGAAGACGTTGCTGCGTAAAGAGCTTGAGTCAGATGCTGAAAAATATGGCGATGATCGCCGCTCACCGATTGTCGAGCGTAGCGCGGCTAAGGCGCTGGATGAAACCGCTCTGATCAGCTCTGAAGCGATTACCGTAGTGCTTTCAGAAAAAGGCTGGGTGCGTGCCGCGAAAGGGCATGAGGTGGAGCCTTCGTCATTAAGCTATAAGGCGGGGGATGGATTTTTGTCTGCCGCAAAAGGCAAAAGCAATCAGCAGGTATTTTTCCTGGATGACCATGGACGTAGCTATTCGCTTGCCGCCCACACCCTGCCTTCAGCGCGAGGGCAGGGCGAACCGCTGACCGGGCGCTTGAATCCAACTGAGGGTGCTCGATTTAGTCATGTGTTGATGGGCCAGAATGAGCAGCTATGTTTGGTTGCATCGGATGCGGGGTATGGCTTTGTCACTAAATTGAGCAACCTACACACCAAAAACAGAGCAGGCAAGGCGCTTATGACGCTGCCTGATGCTGCCCGGCCACTTGCTCCCCTGTTGTTTGGATCCCCTGACCTTCTGGTTGCGGCTATCACCAATGAAGGGCGGCTGCTGATCTTTCCTGTGGCAGAGCTGCCTGAACTGTCTAAAGGAAAGGGGGTTAAAATTATCAGTATTCCAGCCAATCGGGCATCCGAGCGTGAAGAGTTGCTGATTAACCTTCAATTGATCAAACAAGGTGCCACCGTTGTTATTTTTGCAGGGCAGCGCCACTGTAAGCTGAGAGGGCGTGATTTAGAGTACTACTTTGGTGAGCGGGGTCGCCGTGGCAGTAAGTTGCCCCGGGGTTTCCAGAAGGTAGATAGAGTTGAGGCTGTAGAGTAACTTTATGGCATTAGGCGTTGTAGATCGATTATTAAGTGTAAACTTTTCGGGGCGTGATGCGTTACCGCCGCGTGATCTTGCACTGCAATTTAGCCTGCCGCTGCAGCTGAGTGATAAGCGCTATCGCCCCGAACAAAATCTGAGCACGCTACAGAAAGAGTTCCGCTCTCATGGTGATACCTCTTTCATTCAACTGGAGCTGGCAATCGCACAGCTCTCGCTGCTTGTTCGTTACAAGTGTTCAATAAAAAAACGGCTGGCGATGTTAGAGCTGGTGGGTGCCGAAACATCGGCGTTAATTCGCCACATTTATATGCAATACCGGGATGAAGCGGGCGTTGTCGAGAGTAATGCACGTAAGCATAACCTAGAGCATCTCTTGGAGTTGTTGCGCTTGTTGAATACTGGATTTCAACAGGTGTTTAGCGCTCTTTATCAGCTGCCGGAATATCGTTATCAAAGGCAACGAAACACTCTGCGTATCGTTGGAATGCGAATACTTGAGCTTTTTTACGTTGAACAGCGGGTTTGCGCGCTGCGTTACCAGCTCTTCCCCCCACAAAGATGGCGGGGCTTGAATCAGGTATTTTTTGTGCTTTGGCTGTGCGGCGAAGTTGATGAACCTCTGGCGTTGATGATCGATCTGCCGTGTCACCTGCGTGGTGCGGGGCTAGTGAAGAGTAAGATCGGGCAAGCTAGATCACGTCAACTATTTGTTTTGTTACAACTTTTTGGTTTGGCTGATTGTTATGCCTGGCCCAGTGATTTTGTCCAGGTTTTGGATAGCTACATAAAACTGCTGGAGCCAGAGATAGCACTTAAACCCGATGAGGGGGGTGAGGTCCCCAGCGGCCACCTGCTGGTTTTTTCAAATTCAGGTCGCCCCCCCTTCTATCATCGAGTGGCGTTTCAAGGGGTGGCTTGTCTGATTGATATATCAGCTTTAAAACAGCAGATCAGTCGTGACGCTGCCTGCCTTAATGCCTTGACAGAGAGTGAAGCTCTGCAACAGGTTTCGGCACCACTCTCTGTTCTGAATCAAACTCAGCGGCTTACCTTTGTGGAGCTGCTGCAAAACAAACTGCAACCTCAGCAGCGACAGGATAGTCGTGACTTGATTGATGGTTACCGTGACTTCTCCATTGTTTCCGGTTTTATGAACTGCTACAAAAAACTACCCAAGAGTTGTAAAAAACCAACCAAAAAGGGCACGGTATTTGAAATTACACTTGATGCGATGCTGGATGGGCGTTCATCAGCACTGGCTGACGATAGCCGTGATATAAAAGAGGGACAGTGGTATGTCATTAATGACTGTAAAGGGGGCGTACTGGTTCGTGCTAAAGAGTCACGCTACCTGGTAGCTCTAGATGTGGGTCAGCTTGCACTCTTCAGTCAAGTGGTTGACCCGGCCGGCCCACCACAATTGGGCTGTATCTCACGTCTGTTGCGATCAGGGCAGGGGGAGGTTGCGGTGACACTGCAAAAATTGACATCACAGGCTGAAAATGTGGTGTTACAAACGGCCTCAATGCATCAGTCAGGGGAGGCAGTGCCCGCTTTTTTGGTGCGTGCGATAAGAGGGATGGGCTGGCAACTTCTGGTTCCCTCTAAATATACCGATATATTGAGTGAAAATAGGTTATTTATGCGCCGCAGTAAGCGGCTGTTTTCAGTGACGGTGATTCAGGTTGTGCGACGCCATAAGGATTACGCTCTGCTTGATATTCAATCAACCAGCAGTGATTGACCCGTCAATCCAAACAGGCTTACTCAGCGCCTCCTAAAACAGTCGCTCAACCCTTGAACTTTTTATTTTTATCCCCACCTAATGGCATCTCAGTACATATATTTAATGGTCGTTTTTGGAGTTAAAAATGAAGCGCATATTGTTATTTCTGGCAACTAACCTTGCTATTATTCTTATTTTGAGCATCACGCTTCGCCTGCTCGGTGTCGACTCCATCCTGGCTCAGAATGGCACTCTCAACCTGAATTCGTTGTTGATCTTCTCTGCGGTGTTTGGCTTTGGTGGCTCCTTCATCTCCCTGGCTATCTCCAAGTGGATGGCTAAACGGGCCACGGGTGCTCAGGTGATCACCCAGCCCAGTAATGAGATGGAAAAATGGCTGGTTGATACCGTTGCGTGTCAGGCACAGCAAGCGGGCATCGGTATGCCAGAGGTGGCGATATACGACTCACCAGAAGTGAATGCCTTTGCCACGGGAATGTCACGCAACAAAGCACTGGTAGCGGTGAGCACAGGCCTGCTCAATAACATGAGTCGTGATGAAGCTGAAGCCGTTATGGCACATGAGGTGAGTCATGTGGCGAATGGTGACATGGTTACACTCGCACTGATTCAGGGTGTGGTTAATACCTTTGTTATCTTCTTTGCCCGGATCATCGGTTACTTTGTTGATCGAGTCATTTTGAAAAATGAAAATGGTCACGGAATTGGTTTTTTTATCGCTTCATTTATTGCCGAAATTATTCTCGGTATTTTGGCCAGCACCATTGTTATGTGGTTCAGCCGACAGCGTGAATTTCGTGCCGATAATGGCGGGGCCGCGCTGGCGGGGCGTGAAAAAATGATCGCGGCACTGGAGCGTTTGCAGTTGCAGTCTGGGCAGCCCTCGCAACTGCCAGAGCAGATGGCGGCATTCGGTATCTCTGGTGGCTTGGCGACAGGTTTGAAGAGGTTGTTTATGACCCACCCACCACTGGAAGAGCGGATTGCCAGCCTGAAAGCGATGCGTTGAGCTGTTTTTTGATCAAGGGGATCTGGCTCAGGTGTTTCCTGTGGAATCAATAGACAAGCCTGAATCCTTATGCTGATTTTAACCATAAATGCCGGTAGCTCTTCACTACGTTTGAATCTATTTGAGCAGTCAGGCGTGGAGCGGGTGAGGCTGGCTGCGGCTCACTATGATGACAATGAAGCTTCACGATTAAGTGACTTTTTAGCTTCGATTGATATTATTCAGATCGGTCGGGTGGTGCACCGTGTGGTTCATGGCGGTGCAGAACTAACGACACCGACACTGATTAATGCTCGGGTAGAAAAAGAGATTGAACGACTGATTCCGCTGGCACCCCTGCATAACCCTATCGCTTTACGTTGGATAAGGGTTTGCCGTGAGCTGTTGGGTGAAAAAATCCCTCAGGTGGCTCTATTTGATAGCGGTTTTTATCAATCTCTGCCGGATGTGGCGCGTCACTACGCATTGCCACGCCAGTTGAGTGAGCGTTATGGGATTCGTCGCTATGGTTTCCATGGTCTTGCCCACCGAGCGATGTGGTTGCGCTGGTGTGAAATCAAGCCTGCATTGACGAGAGGCGGCCGGGTCATCTCGATACAGTTAGGTTCTGGTTGCTCTATCACAGCGATTAGAGATGGGCGGGTGGTTGATACCTCTATGGGCTTTTCACCGCTTGAGGGCTTGGTGATGGCAACCCGTTCGGGGGATCTTGATCCGGGGGTTGTACTGTTTTTGCAGCGTGAGGCGGGCTTGGATGTGCGGGCAGTTGAGCAGCTATTGTCTGAAGAGAGTGGCCTGTTAGGGGTATCAGGTTGCAGCGGTGATATGCGCGAATTACTGGCATCGAATAGCCCGGATGCACAGTTAGCGGTTGATCTTTACTGCTACCGCATCCGTAAATACATCGGTGCTTATCTGGCTGTGCTGGGGGGCGTGGATGGGGTGTTGATTGGCGGTGGTGTGGGTGAAAACAGTGCACGGGTGAGAGCTGAAATTATCAGTGAAATGGCGTGGCTGGGTATCACTTTGCAGGTGAGCTCCAATGAGCAGAGAGGCGGGGGTGAGCGTTGTATCAGCCTGCCAGAAAGCGCAAGTGAAGTGTGGGTGATTGCTGTGGATGAGGCGAGTGTAATGGTCGAAGAGGCATTGACGGTGTTTGAGAGTGCCTGAGCTGATAGTGCATGCCCCACTATGGCTGCTAACCCGGGCACTTCATTAATTCGCATATCACATAACATATTGATGTTACAGGTGAGTTTGTGAAGTGGCTCTGTATTCATGATGGTGAGCGATAGAGAAAATATACCCTGTGGAATCAATAGAACAAGTAAGATTGTGCATAATTCATGAACTATTCGGGTTAAACTCTGGTTTATGCTGAATTTTTCAAATATCTCTTTACGACGTGGTCCCCGTTTGCTGTTTGAACGGGTCTCTTTCATGATTCACCCCGGCCAGCGGGTGGGTGTTACCGGTGCTAATGGTACGGGTAAATCCAGTCTGTTTGCCATGGTGCGGGGTGTTCTGCATGCCGATACCGGCGATTTTAGTATGCCCAGTGGCTGGGTGGTGGCCCATGTAGCACAGGAGACGCCAACGCTGACCAGGGCGGCGATTGACGCGGTAATGGATGGTGACCACGAGTTGCGTGAGGTGCAGGCGCTGCTTGCGGCTGCCGAAGCGGCAGATGACGGTCATCAGCAGGCGCTACTGCATGGTCGACTGGATGCTATTGATGGTTATACGGCTCGCTCGCGTGCGGCGCGCTTGATGCAGGGGCTCGGTTTTACGGTGGCGCAGGAAGAGAACCCGGTACAGAGCTTTTCTGGTGGTTGGCGTATGCGTTTGAATTTGGCGCAGGCGCTGATGGCGCGCTCAGATTGCCTGCTGCTTGATGAGCCAACCAATCACTTGGATCTGGATGCGGTGATGTGGTTGCAGGAGTGGCTGACCGGTTACCGTGGCACACTACTGTTGATCTCCCATGATCGTGATTTTCTGGATAGCGTTATAAACCATGTTGCCCACCTGGAGCGTCAGGGCGTGACGTTCTATAACGGCAACTTCAGCTCATTCGAACAATATCGTGCTGAGCAGCTGACCCAACAACAATCCGCTTATGAGCGACAGCAGCGCGAAATCGCCCATGTGCGCAGCTTTGTCGACCGTTTTCGCGCCAAGGCATCCAAGGCCAAGCAGGCGCAGAGTCGCTTGAAGACGCTTGAGCGTATGGAGTTGATTGCCCAAGCACATGTTGACTCACCTTTTACGTTTAAATTTTTCCCACCAGAGAAGCTGCCAAACCCTCTGCTGACGTTAGAAGCGGCGGCTGTTGGTTATGGTGAAACACCGTTAATCGGTGATGTGGGGTTGACCATTAATCATGGCGATACCATTGGCTTGCTGGGGGCGAATGGTGCAGGTAAGTCGACACTGATTAAACTACTGGCGGGTGAGTTGCCACTGTTGGCGGGTGAGTTTCAGCCTGCCAATGATTTGCGGATTGGCTATTTTGCCCAGCATCAATTGGAACAACTACACCCTGAAGAGAGCCCACTGTTGCATATCCAGCAAGTTGCCAAAAAGCTCGGTAAGCCGTTGGGTGAACAGGAGGCGCGGGATTATCTGGGTAGCTTCGGTTTTCTGGGTGATCGTGTTAACGACCTAGTGGCCGTCTTCTCGGGGGGTGAAAAAGCGCGTCTGGTGTTAGCGATGCTGGTTTACCAGCGTCCCAATTTACTTTTGCTGGATGAGCCAACCAACCACCTGGATCTGGAGATGCGCACCGCCTTAAGCCTTGCCATACAGGATTATGTGGGAGCGGTGGTGATGGTGTCTCATGATCGTCATATGTTACGCAGTGCCTGTGACCGGCTGCTGTTGGTGGCGCACGGTAAGGTGGTTCCGTTTGATGGTGATCTTGATGATTATGCCCGCTGGTTGCAGCAGCAACGCAGTGAGGAGCGGGCCAAAGCTGCACCCGTGGGAGAGGACGAAGGCCTGGCTCAAAGCAAAAAGGCACGTCGTCAGCAGGAGGCAGAACAGCGTAAGCGACTACAACCACTGAACCGTAAAATCAAAAAACTTGAGCAGCAGCTTGAGCAGCAGAGTATTGCGCTTGGGGAGGTTGAAGCCCAATTGGCGGATGCTGGAATTTATCAGGATGGCGAAAAAGAGCGACTAAAAGAGCAGCTATTGCTGCAAAGTGCCCTGAAGTTGCAGTGCGAACAGACCGAAACAGAGTGGATGGCGGTGTGTGAAGCACTGGAGTTAGTGGCGCAGGAGGCGGTCTAGGAGGTTGTGGTAATGAGTGAAATTGATCTGAAAAATCCTGAATACTATATTAACCGGGAGTTCAGTCTGCTGGAGTTTAATCGCCGGGTGCTGGCCCAGGCAAAAGATTCCACTATCCCGTTGTTAGAGCGATTACGTTTTTTAACGATCTCCTGCACCAACCTGGATGAGTTTTTTGAGGTGCGGGTGGCGGGCCTAAAAGAGAAAGAGGCGGCTCGTTCGGTGCGTCGTGGCCCGGATAATATGTTGGCAAACGAGGTGCTCTCAGAGTTGGCAATACGCAGCCATGCGTTTGTTGATGAGCAGTACCGGGTGCTGAATGAAGAGCTGCTTCCGGCACTTAAAGAGCAGCAGATTAACTTCATTCGCCGTACCGAATGGAATGCTTCCCAGGCGAGTTGGTTGAAGCGCTACTTCCATGAGGAGCTGCAGCCGGTGTTGAGCCCGATGGGACTCGATTCGGCTCACCCCTTCCCCAAGGTGGTGAACAAGAGCCTCTGTTTTATTGTCTCGCTTACTGGTAAGGATGCTTTTGGGCGCAATAGTGGCCTGGCGGTATTGCAGGCTCCTCGTTCGGTACCACGGGTTATTCAACTGCCTGCCGATGAGACCGAAAGTGGTGAACACGACTTTGTGTTTCTCTCTTCGGTTATTCACGCTTACATGGATGAGCTGTTTCATGGCATGAATGTGCAGGGAAGTTACCAGTTTCGGGTAACACGTAACTCAGACCTGTTTGTGGATGAAGAGGAGATGCTTGATCTGAAGCGGGCAATTGAAGGTGAGCTGGCTTTGCGCCAATACGGTGATGAGGTGCGAATCGAGATTGCCGATAACTGCCCCCCGGAGATGGTGACCTTTCTACAGGAGCAGTTTCAACTCAGCGAAGATGATATCTATCTGGTCAATGGGCCGGTTAATCTGAATCGCTTGCAAAAGGTGTTTGACCTGATCAGCCGCCCTGACCTCTCTTTCCCCCCATTTACCCCGGGTATTCCCAGTCAGGTCAGCAATAAAGATAATATTTTCAATACGATCGCTAAGCGTGATGTGCTGCTGCATATGCCGTTTGATTCATTTTTGCCGGTGATTGAGCTGTTGAGTCAGGCGGCAGTTGACCCCCAAGTGCTGGCGATTAAACAGACACTTTATCGCACGGGGGCAAAGTCTACAATTGCCGATGCCTTGGTAAAGGCAGCGCTTGCGGGTAAAGAGGTGACGGTGGTGGTTGAGCTGCGGGCACGCTTTGATGAGGAGGCGAATGTTACGTTGGCGACACGCCTGCAGAAGGCCGGCGCACATGTGGTATATGGCGTGGTGGGCTATAAAACCCACGCTAAAATGATGCTGGTGATTCGCCGTGAGGGGAAGCGACTGCGTTATTACACCCACCTGGGTACTGGAAACTACCACCCGGGCACGGCGCGGGTCTATACCGATTATGGGCTATTTAGTGCCAATAAACAGGTGGGGGAAGATGTCGTGAATGTCTTTAACCAGTTAACAAGTCTTGGCAAGGTACCCAAGTTGAACAAACTGCTTCACGCACCTTTTACGCTACAAAAGACCCTTCTGGAAAAGATTGAACGTGAAGAGAAAAATGCACTGGCGGGTAAGCAGAGCCGGATTATTGCAAAAATGAACTCACTGACCGATGAGGAGGTGATTAAGGCGCTCTACCGTGCTTCTGCTGCTGGGGTGAAAATTGACCTGATTATTCGCGGTGTCTGCCGCTTGCGCCCCGGTATTCCCGGGGTTTCAGAAAATATCAGTGTACGCTCTATTATTGGCCGCTTTCTTGAGCATACCCGTGTTCACTATTTTGAGAACAACGCGACTCCAGAAGTGTTTGCGTCCAGTGCCGATTGGATGGAGCGTAATCTCTATCAGCGGGTCGAAGTCTGCTTTCCGATTGAAGCAAAAGCGTTGAGAGAGCGTATTATTAAAGACCTTAATGGCTACCTTAAGGATAACCAGCAGGCATGGAGGCTGATGCGTGATGCAAGCTATGAAAAGGTCAAGCCTGCAAAAGGAGAGTCGCCGTTTTCTATTCAGCAGAGTTTGCTGGAGAAGAAGGCGGATGTGGTGTAGATCACTCGATCTGGCTATTGGTACTCTAACGTGAATCCTGTTTTGTCCAAATAGAGCGCCTCTTGCTCCAGATCTGCCTGGGTAAGCGGGTGTTGCTCAAGCCACTTTTTTGGGAAGCTGATGTGCAGGCTGTTCTCTTTACCCTTGAGTGTGAAGTCGGCTGCAGGCTCGCTGTTGCGGCTGCGGTTAAGAATGAAGGCGAGACGTAAAATAATCGCCATCTGAGCGGTGCTTTTTTGCCAGCGCTGGGGTAGTTTTGTGATCAGCGAGGGTTGGAATTTGCGGCGATGCAGGCGGATCAGTAGTGCCAGTTTACGTTGCTCTTGCTGGCTGAACCCCGCCAGATCTGAGTGCTCAATGATATAGGCACCGTGCAGGTGGTAGTGTTTATGTGCGATGTCGAGGCCAATCTCATGGAGCTGGGCGGCCCAGTTAATCCAGTCAGGGTGGTTGGCTTTGTCCAGTGACCAGCTTTCACTGAGTTGTTTGAATATGTAGAGCGCTGATTGCGTGACACGCTTGGCCTGCTCCTGATCAATGTGATAGCGATCAACCATATTAGTGACACTGTAGGCGCGGGTATCTTCATGTTCAATACGCCCCTGCAGATCGTGAAGCAGCCCCTCACGCAAGGCGCAGTCGGAGACGATCATGCGCTCTATATGCAGCTTTTCAAAAGTGGCAAGCAGTACCAGCACCCCGCCGAGAAAGACCGGTGCACGCTCGGCGGTGAGGCCGGGAAGTGAGATTTCATCAATCTGTTCGAATGTGGCGAGTTTTTCCACCAAGCTGCGCAGCCCTTCGATCGGAATACCTTCATGGCTCCAGCCATTTTCCAACAACACGGCGCGTGTTGCGCGGATCGTACCTGATGCGCCAATGGCCTGCTTCCAACCTAACTGTTTAAGTACTTTCTTGTGTGGGGCCACCTCAAGGCTGGCGGCTAACAGTGCTTTATTGATACGTTTTTCATTGATTTTTCCCTCGGGGAAGAACTGCTGGGTGATGGATACACAGCCCATCTCCAGGCTTTCCATATAACGGGGGGCAAATGCTTTTCCCACAATCAACTCGGTGCTACCACCACCAATATCCATGACCAATCGCTGGCTGCTATCTTCGGCGATACCATGCGAAACACCCAGATAGATGAGGCGCGCCTCCTCGACACCGGTGATAATATCAATCGGATGGCCAAGCGCCTCTTCAGCGCGCAAAATAAAATCTCCCGCTTGACTGGCATTGCGCAACGTATTGGTACCCACAGCACGTACACTACCGGAGGGGAAGTCGTGTAGCCGTTGACCAAAGCGCTTTAGGCAGTCGATAGCCCGCTGTGCAACATCTGCTCTTAACTCACCTTCGCAGCTAATACCTTCAGCCAGGCGAACCATTTCACGTAGTTTATCGATGACTATCAATTGACCATTGTGCAGTCGCGCTACAATCATATGAAAGCTATTGGAACCTAGGTCGATAGCGGCGATGAACTCGGGTGGGTTGCTTTTTTGAGACAAGGAGTGATACCTGTGTGATACGAATTTTAGACCAGTCTACCTCTTTTTTACGGCGACTTGAAATGGAGGGTTAGAGTATCATTCAGGCTAAATGTCATGGAGGCGTATTGCGATGTATCAGTGTCAACATTTTGCACTTCACGAACTGCTGCCAAGGGTCGTGTATCAGCAGCGTGGAGAGAAGGGGTGGGCGTTGCTGGATGAGCGTCTTTTGGTAACGCTTGATCGGCTTCGCAAGCGCTATGGTCCGGTCACGGTGAATAATTGGTTCTGGGGTGGTGAGCGGGAGTGGAGTGGTTTGCGAACGCCTGATAGCCCGTTTTATAGCCGCTATAGTCAGCACAGTTTTGGGCGTGCTGCCGACTGCCTTTTTGGTGCGGTGACGGTGGATGAAGTGCGTGAGGATATTCTAACGCGATTGGATGAGCCGGTTTACCAGTATATCCAGAGTGTCGAGCTGGGCGTCTCATGGCTACACTTCGATGTGCGCAATGGTCATCGCGTCGAAACCTATTGGCCATAATCGGGTTAACGCAACCAGCGATTGACGGTCTGGATATCCTCTTCATTGAGTACGCCTGCGGCTTGTTTCAGTGTTAGCGTGCTGATGATAAAACCGTATTTGGCTTGTGATAGGTTACTTTTTGCGCGGAAGAGCTCGCGGCGGGCATTTAAAACGTCGACAGTGGTGCGGGTACCCACCTCCAGGCCGGCTTCACTGGCTTCAAGAGCGCTCTGGCTTGAGATAAGCGCTTGCTGAAGCGCGCTTACTTGGCTGATGGCGGCGGTGACCTCCAGAAATACGCTGCGCACCTGGCGTTCTACCGCACGGCGTTTCTGCTCATACTGCTCTTTTACGGCAGTGAGTTGATGCAGCGCCTGGCGCACTTTTGACTGAGTGCCGCCGCCTTGATAGAGCGGCACGTTCAGTTGCAGTGAGATGCTGGTTGAGGTGTTGCCCACAAAAGAGCTGAAGCTGTCATCTGAGTAGCGGTGGCTAGCATTTAGGTCGAGGGTGGGGTAGTGACCGGAGCGTGCCATTTCAACGCTCTGCTTGCTGATAGACAGTGTTTGCATCAGCGCCGCCAGTTCTTTGTTGTTCTTTTCAGCCAGTGTTAGCCAGTGAGCTGGATCATCGGGCTGTGGTCGCTGGAGCGGTATGTTGTCGGCGAGTGGGGTAATGAGATCTACAGGCTGGTTGATGATCTCTTGCAGGGCAATGCGTGCGATGGCTAAACGATTTTCGGCTACAATTTCCGTGGCGGTTACGGTATCGAAAGCCGCCTGTGATTCGTGTACATCGGTAATCGCAATCAGCCCTACATCAAAACGCTGCTTGGTCTGCTCCAGCTGTCGCTCAATGGCGGCCTTCTCTGCTTGGGCAAATTGAAGGTTATCTTGCGCTGCCAAGGTATCGAAATAGGTACTCGCCACACGGAGGATCAACGCCTGTTGAGCCGCTGAAAAGTTGGCTCCAGCCAGCACCATTTCGGCTTTTGCCTGGTTATTGGCGACATAGGTATTACGGTGGTAGAGGGGCTGATTTAGATTAAGTGCGTACCCCTTGCTGATGATGTCACGCCCCGGGCTTTCACGCCAATCTTTACCCGTGTTGGCGCTGAAGCTGATGTTCGGGCGAAATCCAGCCTTTGCCTGCACCGCGATCTCCTGACTGGCAAACCGCGAAGCCTCGGCCGATTTGAACAGTGGGTCTACCTGCTTGGCAATCTGATATATCTGTTGCAGGTTTTCACTGGCATGCAGGGAGAGGGGGAGGAGTAAAGCAATCAGTAAAAACCAATATCGGGACATTTTATTACCTCTGAATTTGGGTAAATGTTAGTGGCGAACCATCTCGCGGTCAATCGACAACTCCCTCTGATGAATGTCACCCGGTGAGGCTCTGGATAAAGCTCGATTATTAGTTTATTCTAATATTGATTTTTTACAAGATGAATTTTTCAGTTGCTTTGACCCCTTCAATGGTTGCCGTTTCAGTCTCGAAGAGCGCTTTTTGATCCCATGTGGTATTGCTGGTACGTGTGATGAGTGTCGCTTCCATGGGGGGTGACTGGCCGATAACGGCAAACATGCGGCCACCTACTTTGATGTTTTCGAGTACGGTTTGTGGTACCTGATCAGGAAATGAGGCAGTACAAGCGACGACATCAAAAGGTCCACTTTCAATGGTCTGCTCGATGACATCGGTCGTTGAGAGGGTGATGTTTTGAATATCAAGTGAGGCGAGTGCTACTTTGGCTTTTTCGATGAAATGGCTATTTTTATCAATGCTGTAGACATGCTTGGCTAACTGAGCCAAGAGTGCCGTCAGGTAGCCGGAGCCGGTGCCAATCTCCAGCACGGTCTCATCTTTCTGAATATTGAGCTCTTGCAGCAAACGCGCACTGATAAGGGGCTTATCCATCACCTGATTGTGGCCGATCTCAAGCTCGGTGTCGGCGTAGGCCAAGGCTATATAAGGATGGGGGACAAATCGCTCGCGAGGGATTTCGTGCAATACATCCAGCACCCTTGCATTCAGTACGTCCCAAGTGCGGACCTGTTGTTCTACCATATTGAAACGGGCTTGCTCTTGATTCATGCTTGTCATTATTAACCCCATAGAGATGATCATTGTGCACTGTTAGCTTGGATCTCTGCTAACGCTGGGCGAACGATTCGCCCAAAGCAACAGACCTGTAAAGATTACGGGGTTTGGGTTCTTCTGGCAAGAGTGATGACAGCCCCTAATCCCCGAGTAGAAAATCGATATGTGGAATCAATAGCTTGTGAAGTATATGCAAGCCTATCGGTGCTGGGGGCGTTGTTCTGATTTTTAGGGAAAATGTGAGGCGAGCTGTTTTATCTGGCTAATAGTTGATGATTAAGATCTGGTATTAATCGCCAAATTATCTGTTTCCTGTTAACATGCGGCGTTTGACAGGCTAGGGGTGTCACCCGCTACGGTGTACTGAGATAGACCCTTTGAACCTGATCCGGTTAATCCCGGCGTAGGGAAGCTGCTTGATTTTAGAGAATACTCTATCAATTAAGTCTTGCCTGCGCCCATACCCAATAGTTAGGTGTATGATATGAGCGCAATTCCAGAAGATTTCATCCTCAAGGCTACACAGCTTTCTGAAGAAGTCACCCAGCCATTTTCTGGCTCCAGAAAAATCTATATTGAAGGCTCGCGTTCTGATATTCGTGTGCCGATGCGTGAAATCAGCCAGGCCGTAACTCATACGGATAATGGCGTAGAAGAAAATCCACCCATAACGGTCTATGACACCTCAGGGCCGTTTACCGACCCAGATGTTACGATTGACCTGATGAAGGGGATGCCGGATGTGCGTAGCCGCTGGATTGAAGAGCGCGGTGATACCGAGTGGCTGCAAGGTCCAAGCTCTGATTATGGTCAGCAGCGTCAGAGTGCGCCTGAATTGACTCATCTGCGTTTTGAGCATATTCGCACCCCACGTCGCGCCAAGGCCGGTAAAAATGTTTCGCAAATGCACTACGCCAAACAGGGTATTGTTACACCTGAGATGGAATATATTGCGATTCGTGAAAACTGTCGCTTGCAGGAGCTAAAGGCAGACTCCCGTTACACTAAGCTGCTGCGCCAGCACGGGGGCGAGAGCTGGGGTGCCAATATTCAGGCATACATTACCCCAGAGTTTGTGCGTGATGAGGTCGCGGCAGGTCGCGCAGTTATTCCTTGTAACATCAACCACCCTGAGCTGGAGCCGATGATCATCGGTCGTAACTTCCGCACAAAAATAAACACCAATATAGGCAACTCTGCGGTCACTTCATCTATCAATGAGGAAGTTGAAAAGATGGCCTGGTCTGCTCGATGGGGTGGTGACACCCTGATGGATCTTTCAACGGGAAAAAATATTCACGAAACCCGTGAGTGGATTTTGCGTAATGCACCGATGCCGATTGGTACGGTGCCGATCTATCAGGCGTTGGAGAAAGTGAATGGTAAGGCTGAAGAGCTTAGCTGGGAGATCTTCAAAGATACCTTGATTGAGCAGGCTGAACAGGGAGTGGATTATTTCACCATCCACGCCGGTGTACTGTTGCGCTATGTGCCGCTGACGGCACACCGTGTCACGGGCATCGTCTCTCGCGGTGGCTCTATTATGGCCAAATGGTGCCTGGCGCACCATCAAGAGAACTTTCTGTATACCCACTTCAATGAAATTTGTGAAATCATGAAAGCATACGATGTCGCCTTTTCTCTGGGTGATGGCTTGCGCCCGGGTTCACTGGCGGATGCCAATGATGCTGCACAGTACGGTGAGCTGGAGACGCTGGGTGAGTTGACCAAAATTGCTTGGCAGCATGATGTGCAGGTGATGATTGAGGGGCCGGGGCATGTGCCACTACAAATGATCAAAGAGAATGTAGATAAAGAGCTGAAAGATTGCTTTGAAGCACCTTTCTATACCTTGGGGCCACTGGTTACCGATATTGCACCGGGTTATGATCACATTACCTCTGCGATTGGTGCGGCCAATATCGGTTGGTATGGCACCGCAATGCTCTGTTATGTCACTCCCAAGGAGCACCTGGGGCTGCCCAATAAAGAGGATGTACGGGTCGGTATTATCTCATACAAAATTGCCGCCCACGCTGCCGACCTTGCTAAAGGGTTTCCGGGTGTTCAGCTGCGTGATAATGCGATGTCTAAATCACGCTTTGAGTTCCGCTGGGAGGATCAGTTTAACCTTGGTTTTGATCCCGAGCGCGCTCGGGAATACCACGATGAAACTATGCCCAAAGAGGCGCACAAAGTTGCCCATTTCTGCTCGATGTGTGGTCCCAACTTTTGCTCGATGAAAATAACCCAGGATGTCCGTGAATACGCGGCTAAGCAGGGTATTACCGAAGGCCAGGCGTTGGAGAAGGGTATGCAGGAGAAGGCGATACAGTTTGTCAAAAGTGGCGCTGAAATATATAAGAACACATAGCCTAGCTTATTGAATTCACTGTGTGGCGGTCAGCTCTTTATGGGTGGTCGTTGCATTGTCAATAGCGTTCCTTTTAAACCAGCACAGTTGAATGGCATGAATTGGCTTTATGGAAGAGGGTCGGGCGGATATTGGCATGTATTTGTTTTGGTTAATTTGTTAATAATCAACTAATTGTAGGGTTACTCTTTTTTTTCACTCTTAAATTAATAAAAAAACCAATAATTTGCTAGACTCCATTTGAAATCACGCATAGATTAACCCTATGCTGTGAAGCGTATTTATATTAGTATCATGCTCATCCAGATAGGTTGTGCAGGTTGCTGGGTTTATAATAATAGAGTGATAGGAGAGAAAGTTATGATCGATGCAATTATTCCAAAAATAAGTATGACGTTAATCGTTGGTTTTACAGCCTTCGGTCTGTGGGTTATGGGTGTTGCTTATTACCACGTATTTACCGGTTAGAGAGCACTTTATAAACGCGCTTACCTTCTAGGGAGGGTAAGCGCGTTTTTTTATGCCAAAAGAAAAGATAAATTTTATGCAGTTCAGGAGAGTGAGTTGATTATACCTTGGGCATCGAGCCCACAACTGCTGAGCAGCTCTTCCCGAGTGCCGTGTTCGATATAGTGATCGGGTAGCCCCAAATTGATTACTTGGCGCTGAATATTTTGCGCGGCTAGCCACTCGTTAACGCCGCTGCCAGCACCACCTATGGTTGCATTATCTTCAAGTGTGATCAGCGTGTCATGTTGTTCAGCCAGTTGATGCAGCAGTGCTTCATCCATCGGTTTTACGAAACGCATGTTGGCGACCGTGGCATCGAGCTGTTCGGCGGCGTGGAGCGCCTCTTGCAGTAACGGGCCAAAGTTAAGGATGGCAATCCGTTTCCCCTGGCGACGAATTTCACCTTTGCCGAAGGGTAACGGTGTCAGGTTGTTGGTAGTTTCAATGCCCGGCCCGCTGCCACGGGGGTAGCGAACCACGGCGGGTGTATCCATTTGATAGCCGGTGCTCAGTAGTGCCCGGCACTCTTGTTCATCGGCTGGGGTCATGATGCTCAGATTGGGTACGCAGCGTAGAAAGCTGATGTCATAGCAGCCGGCGTGAGTGGGGCCATCAGGGCCAACAATCCCGGCGCGATCGACCGCAAACAGTACCGGCAGGTTTTGTATGGCAACATCGTGTAGTAGCTGGTCATAACCCCGTTGCAGAAAGCTGGAGTAGATGGCAACGACCGGCTTTAGCCCCTCACAGGCGAGGCCTGCTGCCAGGGTGATGGCATGTTGCTCGGCAATTCCCACGTCGATATAACGCTTGGAAAACTGTTGGCTGAACTTTACCATGCCAGAACCCTCACACATGGCGGGTGTTATGGCAATCAAGCGCTGGTCTTGTGTGGCGGTATCGCATAACCACTCACCAAAGATATCGGTGTAGCTTTTTTTGCTGCTAGCGGTCACGGTTTTTTTGCCGCTTTCACGGTCAAAAGGGGTCATGCCATGGAATTTACAGGGGTCATCTTCAGCATGCTGGTAGCCTTTCCCTTTTTTGGTGACAATATGTAGAAATTGGGGGCCACTGAGGGATTTGATGTTTTGTAGGGTGGTGACCAGGGTGTCCAGGTCGTGCCCATCCACTGGGCCAATGTAGTTAAATCCTAGCTCCTCAAACAGCGTGCCGGGCACTACCATCCCTTTCATATGCTCTTCGGTACGACGTGCCAGCTCAGAGACTGCGGGCATATTTTTAAATACTTTTTTACCGCCCTCACGCATTGATGAGTAAAACTTTCCTGAGAGAACTTTGGCAAGGTAGTTTGAGAGCCCGCCAACATTAGGTGAAATAGACATCTCGTTATCGTTGAGAATCACCAGTAGGTTAGTGTTCAGGTGACCGGCATGATTAAGTGCCTCAAATGCGATGCCCGCTGTCATGGCTCCATCACCGATAATAGCCACCGATTTACGATCACTGTTGGCATGTTGAGCGGCGACTGCCATGCCGAGTGCGGCGCTGATAGAGGTGCTGGAGTGGCCAACACCGAAGGCATCATAGGCGCTTTCGGTGCGTTTTGGAAAACCTGATAATCCGTTGCGTTTGCGAATAGTGTCCATTTGTTCGCGGCGGCCGGTGAGGATTTTATGTGGGTAGCTCTGGTGGCCTACATCCCATACAAGGCGGTCACTGGGTGTGTTGAAGACATAGTGCAGGGCAATGGTGAGTTCGATGGCACCTAGCCCGGATGAGAGGTGTCCGCCCGTCTTGCTGACAGAGTCCAGCAGAAAGTGACGCAACTCATCGGCTAATGCGGGCAGCTGGTGGGGGCTGAGTTCGCGCAGCTGCTCAGGGGTGATGATCTGTTCCAGTAGCGAGGCGTTGGCTTCACTTACATCTGCCGAAGTGCTGTCGCTGTTTTCCGTATTATTATTCGCCATTGCTCGGCGTCATCCTCTTCAAAGTGGGTGCTTCCAGTATATCAGTATTTGCGGCTAATGATGTACTCAGCAAGATCGCGCAGGGGTTCTGCCTTATCACCAAACTGGCTGAGACTCTCCAGTGCTTCTTGGTGTAGGTCGCTCATCATCTGCTTGGCTTCGTCCATTCCCACAATGGCGGGGTATGTGGCTTTGTTGGCATTGAGGTCGGACCCCTGAGGCTTGCCAAGGATTTCGGTTTCACCTTCAATATCCAAAATATCATCTTTGATTTGGAAGTTGAGGCCGATGCACTTTGCGTAGTGATCGAGGTGATTGATTGACGGGGTATCCAGACTGGGTTTGCTGTAGGCGGCGAGCATGACGCTGCTACGGATGAGCGCGCCAGTTTTGTGAATATGCATATCTTGTAGCTCGGCCAGTGTGAGTGTTTTACCGGTTGCCGCAAGATCGATTGCTTGGCCACCCACCATGCCGCGTGAGCCACTGGAGTGAGCCAGTAGTGCGCACATGCGTAAGCGTGCTGCTGAATGATTGATCATGTTGTTATCACTGGCCAAAATATGGAAGGCGAGTGCCTGGAGCCCGTCGCCGACTAAAATGGCCGTTGCTTCATTATAGGCTTTATGGCAGGTGGGTTTTCCTCGTCGCAGATCATCGTCATCCATCGCAGGTAGATCATCATGCACCAGTGAGTAGCTGTGAATAAGCTCAATAGCACAGGCGGGGCCATCCAGCTGCTCTGTGGGTATGTCCAGCACATTACCTGTTAGGTAGACCAGTAACGGGCGAACACGCTTTCCACCATTAAAAGTGGAGTAACGCATCGCCTCATGCAGGTGTGCGGGGTGGATTTTGTCACCGGGAAGCCACTGATCTAAGGCTGTTTCAACTCTGTCCCGATAGTGGGTGAAGTGGGTTTTCAGATTCACAGCCATCTACTCGCTGGGTAATTAATCAGGCGTGCTTTCGCTATCAAACGGTAGCCGTTGCGGTTGACCATTTTTCTGCATTAATATCTCCACCTTTTGTTCAGCGGCAGAGAGCAGTTGTTGGCAATTGTGTGTTAGTTCAATGCCGCGCTCGAAGCATTTGAGGGACTCTTCCAAAGTGATGTCGCCACTCTCCATCTGCTCAACAAGGGTTTCCAGCTCTTTGATTGAGCCTTCAAAGTTGAGTTTTGTGGATTTTCTTGGCACCGTAGCCTGCCTGTAAAATTTGAGGATCGGCTACCGTAACCTAGATACGATATGGGGTCAATGTTAGCTCGCGCACTCGCCTTTTCTAGGGCTAACAAAGTAATTCCCTTGTGATACGATGTGATGTAATGAGGTGGTAGAAAGGATTGAGGGCAGTATGAGCAATTATGATGCAGCGTCCATAGAGGTATTAAGCGGCCTTGAGCCCGTGCGTAAACGGCCGGGTATGTATACCCAAACCGAACGCCCCAACCACTTGGCCCAGGAGGTTATTGATAACAGCGTTGACGAGGCGATGGCGGGTCATGCAAAGTTGATTGAGGTGACCCTCTATGAAGATCAATCTGTCGAGGTGCGCGACGATGGGCGGGGAATGCCGGTAGATATTCACCCTGATGAGGGTGTTCCCGGGGTTGAGGTTATTCTGACTAAATTACATGCCGGTGGTAAGTTTTCCAACAGCCAATACCAGTTTTCAGGTGGCCTGCATGGTGTGGGTGTTTCGGTGGTCAATGCGCTCTCTACACGTCTTGATGTCTGGGTGCGCCGTGGTGGTAAAGAGCATCACATTGCCTTTGAGAGTGGTAATAAGGTTTCTGATTTGAGTGTGGTCGGTAGTGTCGGTAAACGCAATCTTGGCACGACGCTTCGTTTTTGGCCTGACCCCCAATTTTTTGACAGTGCTAAATTTTCTGTTGTTCGCTTAAAACATATGTTGCGTGCCAAGGCGGTTCTTTGCCCCGGTTTAAGGGTTAAGTTTAAACAAGAGGGGGGTGAGTCTCTCGAGTGGTATTACGAGGATGGTCTGCAAGATTACCTTCTGGATGAGCTGAAAGGGCTAGAACTATTACCTAAAGAGCCTTTTATGGGTTGCTTGTCGGGAAACCTGGAAGCGGTGGAGTGGGTTGTTTCGTGGCTGCCTGAAGGTGGCGATGGGGTGGCGGAAAGTTATGTGAACCTAGTGCCCACCGCTCAGGGAGGCACCCACGTAAATGGTCTGCGTAGCGGATTAACTGAAGCGATACGTGAATTTTGCGAGTTCCGAAACTTATTGCCACGGGGGGTTAAATTAACGCCGGATGACGTCTGGGAACGCGTCACCTATATATTGTCAGTGAAAATGGCCGATCCGCAATTTTCGGGGCAGACTAAAGAACGGCTCTCTTCTCGGGAGTGTGCGGCTTTTGTTTCTGGTGTGGTGAAAGATGCATTCAGTCTCTACCTGAATCAACACCCCGAGATAGGTGAAAATCTGGCAGATATGGCAATCAGCAACGCGCAAAAGCGGCTGCGAGCCAGCAAAAAAGTGATACGCAAAAAGGTGACCCAAGGACCCGCGCTACCCGGTAAATTGGCTGATTGCAGCTCACAGGACAGTGCCCGCACCGAACTTTTTTTGGTGGAGGGTGACTCCGCAGGTGGTTCTGCGAAGCAGGCGCGGGATAAAAACTTCCAGGCTATTATGCCGCTACGAGGAAAAATCCTTAATACGTGGGAGGTGGAGTCAAGTCAGGTGCTCGCCTCTCAGGAGGTACACGATATATCGGTTGCGATTGGTGTAGACCCGGGTTCAGATGATTTCTCCTCACTACGTTATGGGAAAATCTGTGTGCTGGCCGATGCTGACTCGGATGGAGCCCACATTGCAACGCTGCTTTGTGCGCTTTTTTTGCGTCATTTCCACTCTCTGGTGGTGGCGGGACATATCTACATCGCGATGCCTCCGTTATTCCGCATCGATATTGCAAAAGAGACCTATTACGCACTGGATGAGGCAGAGAAAAATGGCATTCTTGACCGCATTGCGGCGGAGAAAAAACGCGGCAAAGTAAATGTGATGCGATTTAAAGGGCTGGGTGAGATGAATCCGCTACAGTTAAGAGAGACAACACTCTGCCCCGATACCCGTCGGCTGGTTCAGCTGACAGTGGAATCAGGGGATGAAACTCACCAGTTGATGGATATGTTGTTGGCAAAAAAACGTGCGTCTGATCGCAAGGCGTGGCTGGAGACGCGAGGGAATTTAGCTGATCTTGGTTAACGGCGGTTTCCGTAGACAACAATTAGCTTCTCCTTATTACGATGAGCTAGGTTCAGACCGCGCCACGCCTCTTTGTGAGGTTATCTACTCTCCTTGTTTAAAGTTATCCCCTTTAGCGTCGAAATCTCTATGTAGCCTAATTCTCAAGTAGGAATACACAGACTGCGCAATCTATTGATGTCACTGTGAAAGCAATGCCTTCAATATTATATCTCTTTTCTATTTGGGGAGTAGTGGGCGTAGCGTTCTGGGCGACAGTGTTTAAAACAAGGAAAAATGATGGCAACCATATTGTTGGTAGATGATGAAGAGTCTGTTCGTGAGATGGTTTCCGAAGTTATTCGCCAATGTGGTCACAGTGTGGTTACCGCAGACTCTGTGGCAAAGGCAAAAGTGATCTTTACATCTCAGGCGATTGATTTGGTGGTGACCGATCTGGTGATGCCCGAGCAGAGCGGGATAGATCTCATTCTTGAGTTTAGGCAGATAAAGGCGGATGTGAAAGTATTGGCTATTTCCGGTGGTGGCGGTATTACCGGGCGCTTTGATTATCTGCCTATCGCCTCACTTGTAGGGGCGGGGGCTATTTTGAAAAAACCATTTTCAATTAATGAGTTCAGTAATAAGCTCGAAGAACTCCTCAGCACTCATTGAGTTGTGGCTAGTTATTTATTGATGGGCTTGAAACGGCCAGGGATGGATAATTTGAATGAGTAGACAGCATACTATTCTGGTAGTCACCAATACACAGGCTGACGTTGATGTTCTATTGGGCGGGTTGGCCGATGAGTTGAATGTTTTAGTGGCGTGTGACAGCCAGCATACATTGGATATATTAAGTAGCGGGAGAGTAGAGCTTTTGCTGCTGGATACAGCGATGCCGCAGTTGGATGGCTTTGCGCTTTGTCAAAAAATAAAATCCAACCACCTCACACGCTCAATACCGGTTATTTTTGTTCTTACCGAGTGTGATGAGGATAAGATTGATGGCCTGTTTGATGTCGGTGGTGCTGATTATGTAGCCCGGCCTGTTCGAGAAAAAACACTTTCAGCACGCATAAAAGCACACCTAACATTTGAGCGTCTTACCCCACCCCACCCCCTTCCGGGTTTCAGCGAGAATCAGCAAACACTGCAAATATTTTTTGATAACACACCCGATGGTATTTTGGTTGTTGACGACAAGGGCGAGATTGAGAAGTTTAATCAGTCGCTTCTTGCCATGTCTGGCTTTGAAGAGCGTGAGTTAATTAACGCACACTTTGATCTGCTTTTGCCGGATTGTCACAACTTACTGGCTGAGTATGAAGCTAACCATCAGAGCATCGATGGCATTATTGATGCGCGAAATATTGCGCTGGTGGCATCATCCGGGAAAGAGTTCTCAGTGGAGCTTTCTCTCTCGCATTATCGACAAGGAGAGAGCCACCACTACCTTTTCTTCCTGCGCAATAATACCGAATGGCAGATGAAAGAGGCGTTGCTGCGCAATAGTGAAGAGAAGTTGCGCACTATTATTGAAAACGCCAGTAATGTTATCTGCACCATGGATCGCCACCATCAATTCACCTTTCTCTCCCCCGCTTGGAGTGAATATCTGGGTTACTCAGTGGCGAGTGGCTTGGGTAAGTTAATGGATCAATTTATTTACGAGGATGATATTGATGCCTTTAATCGCGCACTTATTCAATACGATAATGGTGAGTTTCCCCGCTTTGAGTGCCGGTTAATACACTCATCGGGTGCACTGCGCTGGTTTATGCTCAGTGGTCGATTGGTTAAGGGGGCCGGGGATGCACAATTTTATGTCGTGGTGCTTGAAGACATTACAGAGCATAAAGCAGTGGTTCAGGCGCTGACCGAGAGCGAAGAGCGTTTCCGACTGCTATTTGAGTCTATGAGCCATGGCGTGGTGGTGATTGACGAGCAGGGCGTGCCCGTGATTACCAATCAAGCGGTTGATAACATCCTAGGGATGAGTTACCCAAGCTTAGTCAAGCAGCTGGAGTGTGGAGAGGTTGAGCTGGTTGGTGAGCAACAGCAGCCCGTCAGCCTAGAAGATTTCCCACCGAATGTGACCATGAGGAGTGGTGAGTCGCTGCATGAGCGTGTACTGGGTATTAGAACCCACGAAGATCACCAGGAGCGATGGATCTCAATGAGTGTTGTGGCTCAGGCTGGCGAGCAGGCGGGAAAGCCTGAGCGGCTGTTCATCACTTTTTCTGACATGACCGAGCGCCGCTTTGCCGAGTGTGCGGTGCAAGATTACCTCCGTTACTTGAATGTCATGGAACGAATGAATGAAGTGGGGATTCAGGCGGCCTCTGTAGATGATCTCTTGAGAAATGTTTTGCGGGAGCTGCTGCTCACCCTTGAGTGTCAAAAAGCATGGATTATCTACCCTTGTGAAGCGGAACAACAGCTGCCGTCAGTTCCCATGTTGATTGATGATCAGCAGAATGGTGGTGCAATTGAGGCCATGTTTCCGATTGATGACACAACCCGGCAGATGGTGGAGAAGTCATTCAGCTGTGCCACGCCGACCCTTTTTTCTAACGACCACGGCGAAGGGTTACCTCACTCGATTGCCAGTCAATATCAACTGGATGCTATCTTAACCATTGCCGTCTTTCCTAAAAAATCCAAACCGTGGTTGTTGTGTCTCTGTTACGGGAAAGACCAGCCGACCCCTACACAGCAGGATCGCCTGATTGTAGAGAATATTGCCAAACGGCTGGCTGACTATATAACGAGTTTTGATAATTTAACCAGCTTGCGTGAAAGTGAAGAGAGCTTGAAAGAGGCACAAACCATTGGCCAGATTGGTAACTGGTCTCATGATCTGGTGAAAGATGTGGTTTATTGGTCGGAACAGGTCTACCGCATTCTTGGAAAGGATAGCCTCTGGTTTATACCTCAATACGACGGCTTTATGGATGTTGTTCACCCGGAAGATCGTGACAAGGTTTGCCAGTACGATCAGCAGATCCGCCGTGAAGGTGGCAAGCTTGGCTACGACTTTCGCATTATTCGAGCAGATGGTGCGGTGCGTTGGGTTCACGCAGAAATCATAGCCGATACCGAGCAGGGCGCTGTGCCCAGTAAAGTGCGGGGGACCTTTCAGGACATCACTCAGAGTAAAGAGAGTGGTGAGCAGCTAAAGCAAGCAGAAAATCAGATGAGAATGATTCTTGAGTCGGCTGCCGAAGGGATTTTTGGTCTGGATAATGCGGGCAATGCAACTTTTGTAAACTCATCAGCCTCAAAGATGCTCGGCTATGCGCCAGAAGAGATAGTCGGTAAACCTGTGCACCCATTGATTCATCACAGTTATGCCAATGGCAGCGAATACCCGATCAGTGAGTGCCCCTTCAATCAGGCATTAGTTGAAGGGGGGGTTCAGCGTAATCAGCATGATATTCTGTGGCGTAAAGGGGGTGCTCACTTCCCAGTTGAATTCAGCGTAATGCCTCTTCGGAGTGGCGAATCCACCTTTGGCGCGGTGGTTACTTTTCGTGATATTAGTGAACAAATTCGTGCTGAATTAGAAAAAAAGCTGCTTCAGAATCAACTGCAGCAGGCACAGAAAATGGATGCCATTGGGCAGCTGACAGGGGGTGTTGCTCATGATTTCAACAACATGCTGGCAAGCATTCTTGGATACTCCGAACTGGCGCTACGTATTTTGTCACACTCACCGAACGAAAAGCTGGTGCGCTATGTTGAAGAGATATTTAAAGCGGGTGAGCGAGGGCGAGATCTGATTGCAAAAATGCTGGCTTTTAGTCGAGGTATTGATGACTCGAAACCGGAGCCTATTTTACTGGAACCACTACTCACAGATGTTTTGAAAATGTTGCGCTCAGTGATGCCGGCCTCCATTGCGATCACCACCGAGGTTGAGGAGGGTGTTCCGGCGGTGATGGTTGATACCATTAACCTCCAGCAAATCGTTATGAACCTTTGCATTAATGCCCGCGATGCAATGGAGGGAAAGGGTGAGCTGCATATCGTGATTCGGAAGCACCATTGCCAGGACAACTATTGTGCCTCTTGCCATGAAAACTTTGCCGGCGACTATGTGGAACTAAGGATAACGGACAGTGGTTGTGGCATTGACCAAGAGAGCCTGGTGCGTATGTTTGATCCATTTTTTACCACAAAGGAGATGGGCAAAGGCACCGGAATGGGTCTCTCAGTAGTGCACGGGGTTGTGCACAGTGCAGGTGGTCATGTCGGTGTCAGCTCATCGCCCGGAGAGGGAACCACCGTCTCAATCTATTTTCCACCCACAGCACTCCACGCGAAGGAGGAGAGTGAAGCGATTGAACTGGCCGCTGAAGAGACCTGTGTTGGAAAAATACTGGTTGTTGATGACGAACCCTCGGTGGGTGAATTTCTGCGGGAGATACTGCGTCTGTACGGATATGAGTGCGACTATCAGCCGCTCCCACTGCAAGCGCTCGAACAGATCAAAAAACAACCCGGTCACTATCAGCTTATTATCAGTGACGTCACCATGCCCGAGATGACTGGTATTGAGCTGGCCGAAGCAATTCACTCATATAAATCAAACCTCCCTGTCATTCTTTGTACCGGTTATTCCGATGTGTTAACGCCAGAAGTAGTGGATCGTATTGGCGTGCTTCGTGTACTTAAAAAACCCCTTAACAGCGTCGAGCTGTTGGAGAGTGTTGCAGATGCGTTGGGAGTTGTTTCCTGACTCCCTTCCTTTATATGGGGGAGTGAATAGGTATTAAGTGATTGATTTTACAATAAAACAAAAGCGAGTTGCTAAGCTGTCTGGGTAGGATTATTTGACACTAAATCATTTCGTCTATATTCTTGTGATCATTAAAAACTCGTTGTTTTTCGTAGCAAAAGGCGCTTGGAGGCGCTTTTTTTGTTACGTCAGTTAAATAAATATGTGGCCTCGCGGGGGGCTCTGGAGAGTAATTTCCGGGGACTATGTGTTGGGTGCCGCCGAAATTCAAGGTAACAGAATGCTTACGATAACCCTTCCGGATGGAAGTCAGCGCCAATTTGAAAGTGCATTAACAGTGATGGATGTTGCCGCTGACATCGGCCCTGGTTTGGCGAAAGCCACCTTGGCAGGCAAGGTGGGTGATAGGGTGGTTGATGCCTCTTACTTGATTGAGAGTGATGTTGCACTGAGTATTATTACCGATAAGTCGGCAGAGGCGGTGGAGGTCATTCGACACTCTACCGCTCACTTGCTGGCTCAGGCTGTGAAGATACTTCATCCTGAAATGCAGGTAACCATCGGCCCGACAATCGAAAATGGCTTCTATTATGACTTTGCCGGTGAGTATCGTTTTTCTCCGGAAGATCTGGGGAAAATAGAAAGCAAAATGAAGGAGCTGGTCAAACAAAATATCGCCATCGAGCGCAGCACTATGGTGCGTGAAGAGGCTATCGGTTTTTTCGCTGATAGAGGTGAAAACTACAAGGCTGAAATTATTGAGTCGATCCCCCATGGCGAAGTGCTTTCACTCTACAAGCAGGGTGATTTTGTTGATCTTTGTCGTGGCCCACATGTGCCCTCTACCGCGGCGCTAAAAGCTTTTAAACTAACCAAGTTGGCGGGTGCCTATTGGCGTGGTGACTCTAATAATGAGATGTTACAGCGTATTTATGGAACAGCATGGTCAAATAAGAAAGCGCTTAAAGCGTACCTCTTCCGTATTGAAGAGGCTGAAAAACGTGACCACCGTCGGATCGGCAAGCAGTTAGGGCTGTTTCACGCTCAAGAAGAAGCGCCTGGTATGATCTTCTGGCACGACAACGGCTGGAGTATCTATCGCACGGTAGAGCAGTATGTGCGCGATGCGCTGAAGGAGCACGATTACCAGGAGGTGAAAACCCCGCAGGTGGTTGATCGTAGTTTGTGGGAGAAGTCAGGCCATTGGGATAAGTTTGGCGATATGATTTTCTCTACCCACTCTGAAAATCGTGATTACGCGGTTAAGCCCATGAACTGCCCATGTCATGTGCAGATCTATAATCATAGTCTGAAAAGTTATCGCGACCTACCTTTGCGAATGGCTGAGTTTGGTTCTTGTCATCGAAATGAACCATCGGGTACGCTGCATGGCTTAATGCGTGTGCGGGCCTTTACTCAGGATGATGCGCACATTTTCTGTACGGAAGAGCAAATTCAGTCTGAAGTGTCGAGCTTTATTGATCTTTTGTACCAGGTGTATGCTGATTTTGGATTTAACGAGGTGATTATCAAGCTCTCAACACGGCCTGAAAAACGGGTTGGTGATGATGCGGTTTGGGATAAGGCTGAACATGCTTTGGAACGTGCCTTGAATGATAAGGGAATCGAATGGGACCTTCAGCCGGGTGAGGGCGCTTTTTATGGGCCAAAAATTGAATTTTCATTGAAGGATTGCCTGGATCGAGTATGGCAGTGTGGCACTATTCAGGTCGATTTCAATATGCCAGGTCGCCTGGGCGCTACCTATATTGCGGAAGATGGCAGTAAAAAAGCGCCAGTGATGTTGCACCGTGCAATTTTAGGTTCTCTGGAGCGGTTTATCGGTATTTTGATCGAGCAGTATGCCGGTGCATTTCCACTCTGGTTAGCGCCAGTGCAGGTAATGGTGATGAATATTACAGACCGCCAAGCCGAATATGCCGAAAAAATGGTCGAAATATTGAAAGAATCTGGCTTTAGAGCAAAATCGGACTTGAGAAATGAGAAGATTGGCTTTAAAATCCGCGAGCATACTCTACAGAAGGTCTCTTATTTGCTGGTTATAGGTGATAAAGAGGTGGAAGAGGGTGTGGTTGCCGTGCGTACGCGCAGCGGCGAAAATTTGGGCACCATGAAACTGGATGCCCTGATTGAAAAACTGGCTGATGAGGTAACCACTCATGGTCAAAACTAAGCTGATTCGGAGGGTTTAACTATCGCTGCAGAAAAGAAGGCGCGTATCAATGAAGATATTACCGCGCGTGAAGTCCGTTTAATTGATGCTGAAGGTGAACAGGTCGGCGTTGTACCGTTAAACGAAGCGAAAAGTCGTGCCGAAGAAGTGAGTCTGGATCTGGTGGAGATTTCGGGTAATTCCAATCCACCCGTGTGCCGTATAATGGATTACGGTAAGTTCGTTTTTGAAACGAATAAGAAAAAGCAGGCTGCTAAGAAGAAACAGAAGCAGACTCAAGTCAAGGAAGTCAAGTTTCGTCCTACGACGGAAGATGGAGACTATCAGGTTAAACTTCGCAACCTGACCCGTTTCCTGAACGATGGGGATAAAACCAAGGTCACTCTGCGTTTTCGCGGTCGTGAGATGCAACATCAGCAACTCGGCATGAATATTATGAAGCGTGTCGAAGCTGATCTTGAAGAACTCGCGAATGTGGAACAGCGTCCCAAGATGGAAGGGCGACAGATGGTCATGGTGCTATCACCCAAAAGTAATAAAAAGTAGAGCTTCGGCTCGTTGTATTAAACTTTTAAATGCGGAGATTTAGAAATGCCTAAACTCAAGTCAAATAGTGGTGCTGCCAAGCGTTTTCGCCTCACAGGTTCCGGTGGAATCAAGCGTGGCTCATCGTTTCGCCGTCATATCCTGACCAAAAAGAGCTCAAAACGAAAGCGTCATCTTCGTTCCCCAGCAACGGTTGCTTCATGTGATGTGCGCTCAGTACGTCGTATGCTGGTCGGTAGTTAATTCAGGATTAGGAGGTAGAAACAAATGCCAAGAGTAAAACGTGGTGTAACGGCACGCGCCCGTCACAAAAAAGTAATTGCCCAGGCCAAAGGTTATTATGGCCGTCGCAAGAATGTATATCGTGTTGCCAAGCAGGCAGTAACCAAGGCAGGCCAATATGCCTACCGTGATCGCCGCCAGCGTAAACGTCAGTTCCGCGCGCTATGGATTACACGTATCAACGCTGCGGCACGTACCTGTGGTTTATCGTACAGCCGTATGATCAACGGAATGAAGAAAGCAGGTATCGAGATTGATCGTAAGATTCTGGCTGATCTTGCGGTACGCAACAAAGATGCTTTCGCAGCCGTTGCAGAGCAAGCTAAGGCTGGTCTTTCCGCATAGCTTGTTATTTTGATGGTATGTTGGCGAAGAACACGCCATCAATGAATGCAAACAGAGGGGAAAGGTGAAAGCCTTTCCCTTTTTGTTGTTATGGCCCTGCCTTTTTCTATTGGGCCGCAAGGGCCTCCAACGGGTCAGGCTCTTTGTTAAGTTGTATTGAGACTCAGTCACCAAATTTTAATTTAGATAAATTTTCGGGGGTAATTGTCGTGCCGGAATTGGCAGAAGTTGTAGATCAGGCAAAACAAGCCATTGCAGATGCAGGAAACTTGCAGGCGCTGGATCAGTTGCGCGTCAACTACCTAGGTAAGAAAGGCCTATTGACCGAGCAGCTGAAGAAGCTGGGCACCTTGCCCCATGAACAGCGCCGAGAGGCGGGCCAAGAGATCAACAGGGCCAAGCAGAGTGTTCAAGCGGAGATTGAGTCTCGTCGGAAAATTTTAGAGCAGATCGAATTGGCAGCCCGCCTGGCTTCAGAAACTATTGATGTTACTCTGCCAGGACGTGGCCAGGCGTTGGGGGGGCTTCACCCCGTCACGCGCACTATGCAGCGTATTGAAGAGCTGTTTACACAGCTGGGTTACCGCATTGCAACGGGGCCAGAGATTGAGGATGATTTTCATAATTTCGAAGCATTGAATATCCCGGAAACTCACCCGGCGCGTGCGATGCACGATACATTTTACTTTGATGCACATACCTTGCTGCGTACCCACACCTCGCCAGTGCAGGTGCGAACGATGGAAAAAGAGGCACCACCCCTGCGCCTGATTGCCCCTGGACGTGTCTATCGCTGTGATTCAGATCTGACTCATACTCCGATGTTTCACCAGGTTGAAGGATTGATGGTTGATGAGTCTGCAAGTTTTGCTGATCTTAAAGGTCTGTTGATGGACTTTTTGCAGAATTTCTTTGAGAGAGAGCTGGCGGTGCGTTTTCGCCCCTCCTATTTCCCCTTCACAGAGCCATCAGCTGAGTGTGATATCCAGTGTGTAATGTGTAGTGGTAAGGGTTGTCGTGTGTGCAGTCATACGGGTTGGCTTGAGGTGTTGGGTTGCGGAATGGTACACCCAGAAGTGTTTTCACATGTGGGCATCGATAGTGAAAAGTACACAGGCTTTGCTTTTGGTATGGGTGTCGAGCGCTTGGCGATGTTGCGCTACGGTGTTAATGATCTACGCCTGTTTTTCGAAAATGATCTGCGCTTTCTGCGCCAATTTAACTAAATTCTGCCTGGGTAAAAGATTATGCGATTCAGTGAAAAGTGGTTACGCGAGTGGGTAAACCCAGCGGTTGATACCGCAACGCTAGCACACCAGGTGACAATGGCGGGTCTGGAGGTTGACTCCATTGAACCCGCAGCACCTGACTTTAACAATGTTGTTGTGGCCGAGGTGATCTCTGTGGAGAAACACCCGGATGCAGACCGCCTTAAAGTCTGCACCGTAGATGTGGGTCATGAGGCGCTTATTCAGATTGTTTGTGGTGCCAGCAATGTTGCTCAAGGGGTAAAGGTGCCTGCCGCTCTGATCGGTGCGGTATTGCCGGGTGGGTTGAAAATAAAGAAAGGGAAGCTGCGTGGGGTCGCGTCGCTTGGGATGCTCTGTTCAGCCGTAGAGATTGGTATGGCTGACCTGGCCGATGGCTTGTTGATTTTGCCGCAAGAGGCCACCGTTGGGCAGAGTATTCGTGATTTCTTTGAGCTGGATGACCCCTGTATTGATGTCGACCTAACCCCCAATCGCGGTGACTGCTTTAGTCTTCGGGGTATTGCTCGTGAAGTGGCCGTTTTGAATGGTATTCAGGTGACAGAGCCGGTCATTGAGGTGGTTTCAGCGGCAAGCGAAGCATGTTTTCCAGTGACTGTTGAGGTGCCGGCAGAGTGCCCTCGCTATGTTTGTCGGGTTGTCAGCGGAGTTGATTTGAGTGTTGAAACACCTCTGTGGATGGTCGAGCGACTGCGCCGCAGTAACATACGTTCAATCAACCCTCTGGTCGATATTACAAATTACGTGATGATTGAGCTGGGTCAGCCGATGCATGCTTTTGATCTGGCAACACTGGAGGGCGGCATTAGTGTGCGCATGGCCCGGCAGGGGGAGTGCTTACGGATGCTCGATGGTAAGGAGATTGAGCTTGATGACCGCTCTGTGGTGATTGCCGATTGCAACAAGGCTGTGGCACTGGCGGGTATTATGGGCGGAGCTGACTCCGGGGTGACTGATCAAACCCGTAATGTACTGCTCGAAAGCGCATTTTTCTCGCCGAATGCGATTGCCGGGAAAGCGCGTAGCTATGGCCTGCATACTGACTCATCTCATCGTTTTGAGCGGGGTGTCGATCCGCAACTTCAAGTTTTGGCGATGGAGCGTGCCAGCCAACTGTTACTTGAAATTTGTGGTGGTCGCCTTGGTCCGGTGAACGAAGTCGCTGACGATAGCTCTCTGCCGACAGCTTCAAATATTATGTTGCGCGGTGAGCGCATCAAGCGCGTACTGGGTATGGATATCGCTCCTGCTGAGGTCGAGCGTATTCTGGCAACATTGGGCATGCCGTGTGTCGCGGTTGACGGCGGTTGGCAGGTACAGGCACCCAGCTTTCGTTTTGATATTAATATCGAAGTCGACCTTATCGAAGAGGTTGGGCGTATTATTGGCTATGACAACCTGCCTACATCGCGCCCATCACCCACCCTGGAAATGCAACCGCAAACAGAGTTAAGGTTACCCGTGAGTCACTTGCGTCAAATTATGGTGAACCGGGGTTATCAAGAGGCGATCACTTACAGCTTTGTCGATCCTGAAATTCAGGCGATATTAACACCCGATTTAGCGGCTATGCGCTTGGTAAACCCTATCTCAAATGATATGTCGGTGATGCGGACTACTTTGTGGGCCGGGCTGCTCCCGGCATTTTCTTATAACGCGAATCGCCAGCAAACACGCATCCGCTTCTTTGAAACAGGGTGCCGTTTTGTTGAAGTGGATGGTCAGTTAAAACAGGAGCCTGTCATCGCGGGTCTGGTTTATGGCGAAGTAATGGCTGAGCAGTGGGGGGAGCCAGCGCGTCAGGTCGACTTTTTTGATGTGAAAGGGGATGTGGAGGCACTGCTATCGGCGGGTGGTATAGATGATGCGTGTTTTACCCCTCAAAAGCATCCGACACTTCACCCTGGGCAGTCGGCATCGATTTGCCGGGGTGGCGAGTCGATTGGCTGGGTGGGTAAGGTGAACCCACAAGTTGCCAAGCAGTTGGATTTGCCAGCCGAGGCTTACCTGTTCGAAATATCTCAGGAACCCTTGCTTGAGGCGCGGCTGCCGCTGTTTCATGAACTCTCTAAATTCCCATCGATTCGCCGTGATATCGCCTTGATCGTGGATGCAGATGTTTCTGTGCAAAGTGTTCAAGAATGCATTGAATCTGCCGCCCCAGTTATATTGAAAGAGTTGAAGTTGTTTGATATCTATACCGGCAAAGGTATTGATTCTGACAAGAAAAGCCTTGCTATCGCTCTGAATTTACAGGATGATTCCAAGACATTGACTGATGAGGATGTGGAAGCCGCAGTCACCAAAATCCTTAAAACCTTGTCAGAAAAGCTAAACGCTAAACTGAGAGAATAACAACAATGGCATTGACTAAGGCCGATATAGCAGAAACGCTGTTTCAAGAGCTTGGCTTGAACAAGCGTGAAGCAAAAGAGATCGTGGAGTGTTTTTTTGAAGAGATTCGAATGGCGCTTGAACGTGGTGAGCAGGTAAAACTGTCGGGTTTTGGTAATTTTGATCTGCGTGATAAAAGCCAGCGACCGGGTCGTAATCCTAAAACCGGGGAAGAGATTCCTATTACAGCACGCCGCGTGGTCACCTTTAAGGCGGGCCAAAAGTTAAAGGCGAGAGTGGAAACCTATGTTGGAAGCGTCGAATAACAGTGAGCTCCCCGTCATTCCCGGGAAACGCTATTTTACCATTGGTGAGGTGAGTGAGCTGTGTGGGGTGAAGCCACATGTATTGCGCTATTGGGAGCAAGAGTTTGACCAGCTTGAGCCGGTAAAGCGTCGCGGTAATCGACGTTACTACCAACGCCATGATGTATTGATTATTCGCCAAATCAGAGGCTTGCTCTACGAGCAGGGTTTCACTATTGGTGGCGCACGCCAGCAGTTGAAAGGTGAAAAAAATCACGCAAATAGCAGCCAGAACAGCCAGGGCATCTCATCTTTGGTGAAAGACTTGGAAGATCTGCTGAAAACCCTTAAAAGCTGAAAAAGTTATTTATCTAACAGTACAAATCGGTTAAACTCCGCGCCGAGTTAATGATGATTCAGTTCTACCTCGGGGCGTAGCGCAGCCTGGTAGCGCACCTGCCTGGGGGGCAGGTGGTCGCAGGTTCAAATCCTGCCGTCCCGACCACATTCCAAAAAGCCTGCTTTGATAGAAGCGGGCTTTTTTTATGCCTAAAACTTTTTAAGGGAGCCTTTGAATAAATCTGAGACCTTTGTACGAGTACATCCACCCTCTTTTTTCGTGCGTCCCTCTTGTGTGCATATTCCGGTTTATTCAGCTTCATTGAGGATGTCGCTGATGACAGTGAGTAGCTGATCTAGCTCATCAGGCACACGGTTGAGTTGGCTCTGTTTAAGAGTGGTTTCAAGGGTTTGTGCAGCTGCTTGCAGTGACTTTAGCCCGCAATAACTGGCTGATCCATTGAGCTTGTGAACCAGCTGTAGTAGTGCCTGGTGTTGCTGATTATCCCAGAGTGACTGTAAACACGGTTGTTGCGAGCTAAGCTCTTTTATCAACATTTGATACATCTCATCCGCGATCTTCTTTTTGCCATTAAAGTGCTGTATGAGTGCCTGATATGTCTTGTTCTGCCCTTTGGGTAGCCATTCGTTTAAACAGGTAATGAGTTTTTGTTCATCGATTGGCTTCTCAATAACCGCATCAAACCCCTGATTAACGAGTGCATTATTTGCATTGGCTAGAACATCCGCCGTGGTAGCAATAATGGGTAGATCAGGCCTTTTATGCTTAATAAGTGCCGTTGCTTCAAGACCATCCATTTCTGGCATGTGTAGATCCATAAATATAAGATCAAAGTGCGCTTTATTGCAAAGCTCTACGGCCTGTTTACCTGTTTCAGCCAGTGTTGCGCCAATCTTGAACTGTTTTAGGAGGGCGATCAAAAGTGTGCTGTTAATCGGGTTATCTTCCGCGATGAGCACATGGCTCAAGGTGAGGTTACTCACCACTTCTATCGCTATCTCTACCGCTTTAGGAGTAGGTTGAGGCTGGCCACTGACTAATTGCTGTAACGCCTGAGTAAGTGTTCTATGGGTGTATGGCTGGCTGATTGAGATGCTATTCAACTGGCAGGGGAGTCTATTTAATAGTTTTGGATTACAACTGTTAATCAATACCAGGGTTTTACATTTTGGCTGCTGGGTGTGGATTAGCTGAAGTTGTTGTGCAGTCTCACCGCTCAAGAGTTGCTGTTGCCTGCATGCGATAATGATCAGATCATACGGTTGCCTGGTTATTTTCTGGTTGAAGGTGCTCGCCGAGATCTCATGTTCGGCTTTTGCGCCTAGTGACTCCAGTGTATGGCTAAGTTTAAACAGTGTGAGCTTGTTATCAGAGTGGAGTAATACATTGAAGCCGTTCAAAAGTTTTTCTGTTGTGGGTGGGGTGGCCTTTTTATCGGGCTGGTACTCTAGTGTAACGTAGAAGGTAGCACCCTTTCCCAAGCTACTCTCAAGGGTAATGTCGCCATTCAGTAGTTCAGCGAAATGTTTAGAGATGGAAAGCCCCAGTCCAGTGCCGCCATAATCGCGGGTGGTGGTGGTATCTGCTTGCTGAAACTTTTCGAAAATAAGTTGCTGGTTTTTCTTGTCAATACCAATGCCGCTGTCGGTAACTGAAAACAGTAGTTTTTCCGGTTCATCCTCCCTCTCTTCATCGCGTGATACGCGGATTTCAATGCTCCCTTGATGGGTGAACTTAATGGCATTACTCATCAGATTGAGCAGGATGTGGTGTATTTTCTGCTCGTCACTGATGATGTTGGGAGTGACATCATCATAGATGATGTAGCTGAGAATAAGGTCTTTCTCATGGGCTGCGGGTGTCACAATGTTAATGACATTATCAATAAGGTCGTACAGGTTTACGCTGCTGTTATCGACATCGATATTGCCGCTTTCAGCTTTTGAAAAATCAAGTATATCGTTGATTATATTGAGTAATGAATGGCTGGAGCGTTGTACAATACTGATGTAGTTGCTCTGAATAGGGCTTAACTTGGTCTTTTGTAACAACTTGGCAAAACCAATCATACCATTAAGCGGGGTGCGAATTTCATGGCTCATATTGGCAAGAAACTGTGACTTTGCTCTGCTTGCATCAAGTGCAGATTGCTCCGCTACCGCCAACTTTATATTTTTATTTTTGAGTTCAGTATTGGCTTTTTTAAATGAAGAGGTCGCTTTTGTGATCTCCTGCTGCATCTTTTCATGGGAGTTGAATAGAGCATCTGACATTGAGTTGATGCCTGATTGAAGGTCACGTATTTCACCACTGCCGTCCAGAGGCGAGCGAGTAGAGAGGTCACCTTGCTCGATTTTTCGGGTGAGTGTAGATAGCTTGTGTATTGGCCTGGCGATGCGATTACTACTGATGTGAGCAATAATTGAAAAAATAATAATCGCAATGAGTGTAATGGCAATGGAGGCGATGTAGGCCTGTTGTTTTTCACTGTTAGTCGCATCTTTGGAGAGGGTGATCATGATGTAGCCAATGGCACCCTCAGGTTCATGGCTGGCTTCTTGAATATTATCGAAGTCATCGTAGACATCGATTGGACGACTGTAGATGGCAGAGAGAAAGGAGATGAAGTGCTCAGTTTCGTAATATTTACTGTTTATATTGCCATCAATAATGTGCCAATTTTCAGGTAATTGATGGGAGTTATCGCTCTCGATATCGATTAATATCTGGTGCTGTTGGTCGAGAATAGTCACATTGACCGCATGGCTTGTTTCGATGATTTTTTCTGCTATCGACTCCAGAAAATCCTGATTGCCGGTGAGAATGCCAAACTCGCAGGCGGGGCCAATATTATTTGTGAGCGTGGCACCGTAGTCGTAGTTTATCTTGCTGATGTAATTAACCTGCATTATGGAGTAGCTGATCGCCAGGATGATCGACAGCGTGATAATGGGGATAATCGAAATGGCAAGCAGCTGAGATTTTATTGAGTTGAAAATCATCTTATCTGCTTTTGGCTACTATTTTTTGTAGCAGTGTATCGGGGGCTTCGAGCGGTATTGACAGTGAGTTTGCAACTTTCTGGTTAGTGCTGACATGGAAATAGCTTGGATAACTGGCCGCAGGTAATTTTTTACTGTTTTTTATAAAGTAGGCAATTAGCTCGGCCAGCTGTTTTGAAATATCAGAAATATCACTGTGTAGAGAGCTAATAGCACCGGCTTTGGTGTATGAACGTGAAAATCCAATAATGGGAACTTCGTCTTGATAGCTGGTTAAAAAGATTGTTTTTATGGTGTGGCGGTTATAAATAGTGGGGTCTGGGATGGCGAGCAGAACATCGCTATTTTTGACTACATTATCCAACGCACTGTAGATGTCGTTGGTTTCGGATACTTTTTTACCGTTAATGGTCAGTTGCTGCTTTGTCGCTGCCTGAGTCAGTTGTTGGTAAAAGGGTTCGCTGTAGTCACTGTAGAGCAGTGAAACAGTGCGGCTGTAAGGGAGTATCTCTTTAATTAAAGCAAGGTAGCGTGCAGCGGGTTGATCGATAAAAATCGCACTGCGATGAGGCAGTGGTTTGTCTGTATAGGACATTGAGGAGGTAAACGTTGAAATGGTTGGGGTATGGGGTGTCTGTTTTTTCAACAGATTTGCCACACGATTGCCAACCGTCACAATTAAGTCATAATTCGAACTATCTTGCTGTGTGCTAAAAAAAGTATCGGCCGCATAGGTGTCGACAACAATCGTGATGGCTCTGTTTTGCAACTGCTGTTGCGTCTGTTTGACCAGTTTTTGCTGATTTTTGCTGTTCAGTTTTCCGATAAAGGCCACTTTTATTGAATCACCTGCCAGGCTGACTGCCGTGGGCAATAGCAGGCATATGGCAACCAGGGCACAGCAGAGTACCCACTTTGTGCGAGGTGATTTTTTTTGTGAAAAGGCCGTCATGGGAGTGGTTGAAACTCCTTTTTCACCCGTTGGCTATACCGGTTAATGTGGTTGCTAACCATCAGTGAAGGTCCATTGTAAATGAGATGTAGAATCGCTTGGTAAAGAGGTATCGATCATCAAAATCATAGTATTCATCCGTGAAAATGTTCTGCATGACAATAGCAACGGAGGCTTTGTTGTTGTGGATGTTGACCTCAGCAGAGACCCTTAAGTCCAGTCGATCGTAACGCTCTACCGGATCCCAACCACCAAGCCAGTTAAAACTATCAACGTAGTGGTAAGTAGCGGAGGTTGTGAGGCCGTTATTAAATATTTTTGTAACTAATAAACTCGCGCTGTGCCTGGGTGCCGAATTTGAGTAGGGGTATGGGGTTGTAATCATTACCCTGTTTTGGTGGTCAATATCTGTGTAGCTATAGGTCAGCAGGGCATTAAAGCTTTTTCTGGCGTATTCAAAACTTGCCTCGAAGCCGTTGATGGTGGCTGTCGTCATGTTATCGAAGCTTATGGCTGGGGTAATGCTATTTGTTGGCTGCCAATAGTAAGGCGTTACCAGGTTTTTCAGTTCTTCACGATATAAACGAAAGTCGAGGGTGTAGGGGTATCCTCTTCTATTTAATATGTAACCCAAATCTAAGGTGGTGACCTCTTCCGCATCCACCGTTACACCAGGCTCTATGGCAAAAAGATAGGCGCTGTTTGGCCCGAACGTCAGTATCCTCTCTGCTTGCCTCTCAAACGCAAGCGGTGCGCGGTAGGCTTGTGATACACCAAAGCGCAGCGTACTGCTCTCTGTTACTTTATAGTTGGCGGTGAGCCGGGGGGAGATTTTTTTGTCCATGGCGTTATGTGCCTCAAGCATGGCACCAAAATGAATGAGCCAATGGTGTGAGGCTCTGTATTCCAAGGTATTAAATAGGCGCTGGGTGTCAATTTTGATGGCAGCATCTGTTGAAAACCCGATGGTAGATATTAGTTTGTCTTCACGTGAGCTAACGCCAATGACACCGCGTAATTTTTCGTTCACAGTAAAGCTATACTCCACTTCAAAATCATAGCGCCGGTTGTAGACGTTATCCTCTTCATCGACAAAAAGTGCGCCATAGTATCTTTTGTAAAAAGCTTTTTTTTCTATTTTAGATTGATAGAACTGGAGTGTTAATTCATTATCAAAAGCATCTGTTTTAGACCACTCAACTTGCTGGAAATAGCGCTTGGTTTTAGTGGGAAAAAAGATGCCGGCCTGTCGATCCATTCCACTTTTATCCGTGGTACCGGCCTGATAGGTTAAGTGACTTTGGCCATTGATTTGATAATCAGCTCTATAGGTGAAAATTTGTGATGATAAAAAGTGGTCAGGTGCGTCATAGTAGTTACTTTGCTCATCTTTAAAGGTGACTCTATGGTCAAAGTTACCAAATGTTGCGCCGTGCCTGAGCGTTATACGGTTAACGGTGTTATTACCATTGATGGTGTTAAGGTGCTGCCCGACTGATTCACTGCTGTGACGGGTGATTATGTTGATAACGCCCAGAAATGAGTTCGAACCATATGTCGCGGCATTGGAGCCACGGGTGATCTCTATCCGCTCGATATTATCAATGACAAGCGGCAGTGATGACCAGTCGGGGCCACCTACATCGGGGAGGTAAACTGCACGCCCATCAATGAGAATCTGCATACGGCGGGAAAATTGATCCGACATGCCGTGATAAGCGACAACGGGTTCATCTCCAGCTTTGAAACCAACAACCATGCCCGGCACCATCTGAAAGAGCTCCGCCAGCTCGCGGGCACCGGAGTGCTTGATCCTGCTCCGATCAATGATGGTCATGGCGGTAGGGGCTTCGGTGATGGGTTGCTTAAGTCGGGATGAGGTCAGTACGATGGGTATCTCTTCAGAATAAAAATCATCTTCATCTTCGAACGCAACGACGGGTGTGCTCAGGAGCGATATGGGCAGTGTGAGGAGGGAGTAGAGTAAGCGGTTCATTAGCTCTTTACTTCTTGTAAAATAAGATCTTGTAACCTCATCAACATAACAGATAAACCATCTGTTATGTGTGTCAATAGAGACTCTTACAGTCGACATGTTGACTTGAAACTGTAGTGTTAATTAAGCACTATACGCCCTTTTTAAAGGGCGTAATATTCAATCAGAATAAGGTGTTACTCCCTATCTGTCCATCTCGATTATACTCAGCAATATAGGGGACTGCCAGGATGGTTTGTAACATCTGACAGCGTGCCCCGGTCGATTTCAGGCTAAATGGCCATGATTTTTATATGCTGCTGTTTAAGCTGTGTCAGCTGTCCCTCTATATCTTCCAGGTTGTCGCGCTCTTTTTGAACAACGGCCGCAGGGGCTTTGTCGGTAAACCCCGGGTTGGCAAGCTTGCCTTGTGCGCTTTTGATCTGTTTTTCCAGTTTTTCGATCTGTTTGTTGAGGCGTTTTAACTCGGCATCTTTATCGATTAAGCCGGCCATGGGAACCAGTAGTTTCATCTCGCCGACCAGTGAAGTGGCAGATTCGGGTGCTTGATCGGTGTCGCTTAACCAAGTGATGGACTCTGTTTTTGCTAGGATGGTGAGAAAATTCTGGTTATTTTGCAGCCGGGTTTGATCTGTAGCAGAGCCATTTTGAATCAACACCGGTAGCGGCTTGCTGGGTGCGATATTCATTCCGGAACGAATTTTACGAATGCCGACGATGAACGCCATTACCCACTGAATCTCTTCCTCGGCTGCTGTATCGATCAGACCTTTGTCGGCGAGCGGGTAACTTTGCAGCATGATAGTTTCACCACGCACACCGGCCATGGGCGCGACGCGCTGCCATATCTCTTCGGTGATGAAGGGGATGATGGGGTGGGCCAGCCGTAAGATATTTTCCAGCACCTGAATCAGGGTGTGTCGTGTACCTCGTTTGGCGGTTTCTGAGGCATCACCATTCAATATGGGCTTGGTGAGCTCCAGATACCAGTCACAGTATTCGTTCCAGACAAATTCATAGATATTTTGTGCTGCATGATCGAAACGGTAGTCTTCGATGTTGCGAGTAACATTGGCAATCACCTGATTAAGGCGCGATAGAATCCACTTATCGGCAGATGAAAGTTCAATATCACCCTCGATCTCGTGGCCCTCCAGATTCATCATCACGAAGCGCGAGGCATTCCAGAGCTTGTTGCAGAAGTTTCGGTAACCTTCAATACGGCTCATATCAAAGTTGATGTCACGGCCCGTTGAGGCTTGTGCGGCAAAGGTAAAACGCATGGCATCGGTTCCAAAGGCCGGGATGCCGTCGGCAAACTCTTTACGGGTCGCTTTCTCTATTTTGGCGGCTTCTTTGGGTTTCATCAGGCCAGTGGTACGTTTACGCACCAGTGATTCAAGGTCGATGCCGTCGATGATATCAATGGGGTCGATGACATTGCCTTTGGATTTGGACATTTTTTGTCCCTGGCTATCACGTACCAATCCGTGGATATAGATCTCCTTGAAGGGGACTTCACCGGTAAATTTCAGCCCCATCATGATCATTCGGGCAACCCAGAAAAAGATAATATCGAAGCCGGTTACCAGTACCGAGGTGGGGTGGAAGGCGGCCAGTTCGGGGGTTTTTTCGGGCCAGCCGAGAGTAGAGAAGGGCCAGAGTGCCGAGGAGAACCAGGTGTCGAGTACATCCTCATCTTGTCTGAGTGTGATGTCATTCGAAAGCCCATGTTTCTCACGCACTTCTTGTTCGTCGCGACCAACATATATCGCACCGTTGTCATCATACCAAGCTGGAATTCGATGTCCCCACCAGATTTGGCGTGAGATGCACCAGTCTTGAATGTTACGCATCCACTCGAAGTAGGTGTTTTTCCAGTTGTCGGGGACGAATTTTATATCGCCATTTTCAACCGCTTCAATGGCAGGTCCAGCCAATGCATCAACTTTTACATACCACTGGTCGGTAAGGAAGGGTTCAATAATGGTGCCAGAGCGGTCACCACGGGGAACCATCAATTTGTGGTCATCGGTCTTTTCCAGTAGCCCTTGCGCACCCAGCTCTTCCAAAACCAGCTTGCGCGCCTCGAAGCGATCCTGGCCGTGAAAGTCATCGGGAATCAGCTCGCCCAGCTCGTCATCCTTGGCGATGATTGCGGCATCAATGGTGAAGATGTTGATTAACCCGCCATTGGGCTGGTTGGTGATGCAGTTTTCATTGCGATGGTTACTCCAGACACCGTAGTCATTAAAGTCGTGGGCAGGGGTAATCTTTACACAGCCGGTACCAAATTCGGGATCCACATAGTCATCGGCAATGATCGGGATGAGACGGCCACTGAGGGGGAGCTTGATCATCTGACCAACCAGGTGCTGGTAGCGTTCATCGCCTGGGTGAATGGCAACGGCGGCATCACCCAGCATGGTTTCAGGTCGAGTGGTGGCAACCACAAGATGGCCTGAGCCATCGGCAAGTGGGTAGCGCATATGCCACATATAGCCATTTTCCTCTTCATTGAGGACTTCCAGATCTGAAACGGCGGTGTGCAGAACAGGATCCCAATTGACCAGGCGTTTGCCTCGATAGATTATTCCCTCACCGTGTAGACGAATGAACACCTCTTTGACGGCTTCGGATAAGCCATCGTCCATAGTGAAGCGTTCACGGCTCCAGTCGAGTGAGCTGCCCAGTCGGCGCAGCTGTTGGGTGATGGTATTGCCAGACTCTTTTTTCCACTCCCAGATGCGTTCGATAAATTTATCACGCCCCAGGTCGTGGCGGGTTTTCCCTTCGGCATTCAGTTGACGCTCTACCACCATTTGGGTGGCGATGCCCGCGTGGTCAGAGCCGGGCTGCCACAGAGTGTTATCGCCCTTCATGCGGTGAAAGCGAGTCAGGGTGTCCATAAGGGTGTCTTGGAAGGCGTGGCCCATGTGCAGGCTGCCAGTGACATTGGGTGGTGGAATCATGATGCAATAGGGATTTTTTCCCCCTTGGGGTTTGAAGTAACCATTCTCTTCCCAGGTTTGATACCAGCGCTGCTCGATAGAGTGGGGTGTGTAAGTCTTTTCCATTACGTTTTAGATACCTGGTTTTTAGGTGTTAATTATGTGATGCCTTTATTGCACTGCTGATGATCTCTGGTAGTTGCTCAGAAATCTGTTGTTGCAGTGCCAAGGTGATCTGTTGTTCTGCTTCACTGACGATGGCAGGTAAAATATCACTCACCTTTTGTGCCAGTAAATGGGTTATTTGCTCTGAGAGCTCTGCCTGGAGAGTGGCAGGGATCTCAATCCCCTCAAATAGGGTGTTCTCCAACGCATCCTGATCAATCATTTCGTTCAAGATGGGGATGGCGATTTTATCTTGCTCCAGAATAAAAGTATCCACTGGCTCTTGTAGCGTCGGCAGATCTTCTGGTTTTTCATTCATGGAGGCTGCCTACAGGGTTATATTGTGGCTATTCAGTGGGTAACCACGGTCGCGATAGAAGCGAAAGCGTTCACGTGCCAGCAACTTCTGCTCCTCATCACAGCCAACCACTTCGACTACCCGTACAAAGCGGCTAAAAAACAGCGGCACCTCTCCGGCAAGGTTAATCAATAGGTCAAAATCCAAGGGTGGTTCACGGTCGTAGCCTATCATGACTTGAGCTTGATCCTCTTCGTTAAGCAGTTGGCAGTGAGGGATAAAACTCTCCTCTCTAAAGCGCCATAATAGATCATCGATCAGCTGCGATTGAGCCTGATCAGTTGTGTGAATATAGGTGTAATGCCCCTTATGATACGCTTTTTCGGCTAATCGACAGGTGAGTAGCGTCAAACCGTCATCAGGCGGGTTTTTTAATATATAGAAATCAACTTGGGTCATAAAGGTTTCAAAGAGTGCGGTGACTCCCAAGTGGCTCCTTATTGTGCATCGCAGTGGTCAATCAGGTACTGCATGAGCAGGGGGACGGGTCGCCCGGTGGCCCCTTTTTTTGCGCCGCTGATCCAGGCGGTACCGGCAATATCCAGATGAGCCCAGGGGTACTCTTCGGCAAAACGGGATAAGAAACAGGCGGCGGTAATGGAACCCGCCTCGCGGCCACCAATGTTTTGCATATCGGCAAATGGGCTCTTGAGTTGCTCCTGATACTCATCCCAGATCGGTAACTGCCAGGCACGGTCACCGCACTTCTGGCCTGCATCCAGCAAGGCATCTGCCAGTGGCTGGTTATTTGCCATTAAGCCAGATGTCTTACCCCCAAGCGCAATAATACAGGCACCGGTCAGGGTGGCAATATCAATAACTGCTGCCGGGTTGAATTTTCGGATATAGGTGAGCGCGTCGCAGAGAATCAGGCGACCCTCGGCATCGGTGTTCAGTATCTCAATGGTCAGCCCAGACATTGAGGTGACAATGTCTCCGGGTTTATTGGCGTCTCCATCAGGCATGTTCTCACTGCTCGGGATGACCGCAACCAGGTTGATTGGCAGTTTTAATTCAGCAACCGCTTGAATAACACCAAATACGCTGGCGGCACCGCACATGTCGTATTTCATCTCATCCATTTGTGGCCCAGGTTTTAGTGAGATACCGCCAGAATCAAAGGTAAGCCCCTTGCCCACCAGAGCGATGGGCGCATCACCCTTATGACCACCGCTGTATTGCATCACAATCAGTTTGGCTGGCTGGCGGCTACCGCGGGAGACCGAAAGCAGCGAACCCATGCCGAGTTCCTCCATGGCCGCTTCATCTAGTATTTTGCTCTTGATACGGCTGAATTTTTGATCCAGCTGTTGCGCCTGCTCTGCCAGATAGCCAGGGGTGCAAATGTTTCCTGGAAGATCGCCAAGCTCTTTGGCAAATGCCACACCGTGAGCCGTTGCCGTACCTTGGGCCACGGCAATTTTATCTCGGGTGGAGAGGTGGATATGTTTTAACGCAACGGCGTGCTTCTCTTCACTTTTGAATCGGTTAAGGGTGTAGAGCGTGGCATAACTGACTTCAACCTGCTGACGAATATTCCAGTTGCTATCCTTGCCGGCTACCGTAACCTCCGTGAGGAAATAATAGGCATCGCTGGCAGGGCCCTCTTTGAGCACTGCAATAGCGGCCGCGACACCCTCGATAAACTGCTTGGCGGTGGTCGCCTCTTTTTTGCCCATGCCAATCAGTAAAATTCTTTCGGCATCAACACCGTGCAGGCCGGTGAGTAACAACGCTTTACCCGCAGTACCTTTGGCATCACCCCGGTCTATTAACTTTGTAATGTAACCATTACACGCTTTATTGATGGCTTCAGCGCTGGCTGAGAGTTGCTTATCTTCAAATAAGGCGATGATAATACAACCCGTTTTAACCGCATCGGGTTGGGCGATTTTGGCCTGAAATTTCATGACGATCCTTTTTTGCATCTCTCAGAATAGAGAACAGAGTGAAAGTTTTGTGATTTAATGGGTGCAAGATTATCATATTGTGGTTTTTTTAGAACCATCACGACCTGTATTGATGCCCACAACCTACTCTGAACACTCTAATTGAGTCTTATTTTGATCATTAAACGATATCTTTGGAGAGAGCTGCTATTCACCTTTGGTGCCGTATTTTTGGTGCTGGTCTTGATCATGGCGGGGCACACCTTTGTGCGCTATATGGGGTTTGTGGCAGAAGGGCGTGTTTCTGCTGATATGGTGTTGCAGCTGTTTGGTATTAAGCTGGTCAAGGCGATGGGGCAGCTGCTGCCTTTTGCATGGTTTATTTCGGTGACGTTAACCTTTGGCAGGCTCTATAAAGATAATGAAATGACCATCTTTTCTGCGGTTGGGTTACCCAGTATCGGCGTGTTGCGCCTGGTGATGGGGCCAACCCTGCTTTGTGCGGCACTGGTGGCGCTGTTTACTTTTTATCTCGACCCGCTGAATCAGGAGCACTACTACAAACTGACGGATCAGGCGGCAACGCAGTCGGAAATGAGTGCGATTACGGCGGGCCGGTTTAACACCATCAAGGGGAGTGACCGGGTTTTCTACGTCGAGAGCATCTCAGACGATAAGCAAGAGATGTACAATATTTTCATTCAGGGTGGAAGTGATGGTGCCCTAGATGTTTTCAGCGCGCCCCGTGCGCGTCAAATGGTCGACCGTGAAAGCGGAGACCGTTATCTGGTCTTACAGGATGGTTACCGCTTTGAGCGTGACCCGGTGAGTGGTGATCTGTTGCGCTACGAATATGAAGAGGCTTCAATTCGTATTGAGCAACCCGAGGTGACCAGCTCATCCCGCAAGCGTCGTGCCTATCCAACCGAACAGCTCTGGCTGTCTGATGACCCAAAAGATAGCGCAGAGCTGCATTGGCGATTAGCGATGCCCCTCTCTGTGCTGCTGCTCTCTCTACTGGCTGTGTTATTAAGCTATACCACTCCGAGGGAGGGGCGATTTGGCAAGCTATTTATCGCGCTGCTGGCCTACATTGTTTACAGCAACCTATTGGGAATGGGCAAGAGCTGGGTTGCCGCAGGTAAGGTGGACCCGCTGATCGGCCTCTGGTGGATCCACCTACTTGCAGTATTGCTGGTTATCACGCTGTATGTGTGGCGTTACGGTGGTTATGAGCTGTTGCCACAGCGCTTTAGGCGACGCAAATGAGGTTGCTTGATCGGTACATTGCAAATGCCATTATTGGCGGAGTTGCCATTACACTTTTTGTGTTACTGGCACTGTTTGCCTTCATCGGTTTTATTGATGAGCTGGATGCGGTTGGGCGTGGTAATTATGGTCTGTGGCAAGCGATACAATATCTCTTTTTAAGCCTGATTCCCGTTGCCTACCAGCTCTTTCCCATTGCCGCGCTGGTGGGTTGTATTATGGGACTGGGGGGATTGGCGAGCCATGGTGAGTTAATTGCGATGCGTGCTGCCGGTGTCTCACTCAATCGCTTGCTCTGGTCGGTCAGTAAAGTGGGGCTGCTGATGGTGTTTGTCGTGCTGCTGCTGGGTGAGGGAGTGGCTCCCTATGCCGAGGCGTCGGCTCAAAAATTACGCAGTGAGGCGATTACCGGCAAGATTTCGCTACAGGGTGAACAGGGAATGTGGGCAAAAGATGAGCAGGAGTTCATCCGGGTTCGGGATATTATAATGGCTGATCAGCTGGCCAACCTTACCATCTATCAATTTTCTGAAAACAACCAGCTCCTGAGTGCCACCACAGTGGCACGGGCGCTCTATGAAGAGGGTCAATGGCAACTGCAGGATGTTGAAGTGGTCAGCTTTACCGGTGGGGCAGCGGTCAGCAAACGAGCACAGCAGACGTGGCAGACCTCCCTCGATCCGGAGATGATCGAGGTGGTACAGCTTGACCCAGATTCACAGTCGATGTGGGGGTTGTACCAATACATCAACTATCTACAGGAGAATGCGATTGCTTCCGGGCGCTATGAAATGGCATTTTGGGGTAAAGTCGTCACGCCACTGGTAACATTGCTAATGATGCTGCTGGCGGTTCCCTTTGTGATGGGTTCGTTGCGTGCCATCAGCATCTCACAGCGCATATTTGTGGGTACGCTGGTTGGTTTGGGGTTTCACCTGTTCAACCAGGCGAGCAACTATGTGGGGCTGGTATTTGGGTTCAATGCCCCCTTGAGTGCGTTGCTACCCGCTATTATCGTCTCTATTGTTGCCGGGTTATTAATTCGCCGCCTGCGTTGAGTTCTCTTTTTTCTTATCTTTCTTATCTTTCTTAGGCACTAAAATAATTTGAGTTCCCGAGAGCCGGTCGTGCCACGAAAGACCCTCTTTATCAAACAGAATCCACAGATAGCCAAGACCCAGCGGTAGCCACGAGAGCAGTGAGCCCACAAAGCGGTACAGGGCTGTTTTCCAGTCAAGGCTGTGGCCACTCATGGTGACCACTTTAGCGCGCCAACTTTTTAGGCCCAGGGTCTGGCCACCACGATTCCAGCACCATGCGTAATAGAGATAGACACTGAATAACAGATAGCCCCTAAAGAGCCAATCCCCTGATGTGACGACCTCACCACTGCGTGCCAGCAGCATGATGATGCCCACCAGAAACAGTAAGCCGACAATGGCAAACGAATCGTAGAGTAAAACGAGCAGCAAGCGGGGTAGTTTAATACGTTGAGGTGTAACGGCGGTTTTACTCTTCATGGTCGGCTTCTAATGATTACTTGATACTGGGAGCGTTGAGGGGCAGCGTATTATTGACGTAAAAGAGATAAAACTCTAGATTACGCAGCGCTTCACTCTGCAACGGAAAGGGTTTTGCACGGGTGTAGCTAAGGCACTTATTGAAATGTTCGTGCAGTGTGGTAACAGTGTCACTGGCTTTGTCATAGCGCGGCATGCGTAGCGGAAGCCCCAAGGCAGGGGGAATCAGCTGCTCACCATAGCGTTGGTTTGAAAAATCGATATGGCAGTGGGCGCAGGCCATATCCAGCTGGCCGCGACGGGAGAAAAAGAAGCGTTGTCCTTTGTTAAACGCCTCTTCAGCTGCCGGGTCGTTGGGCATGATCACATTGGTAATATTTCTTCGAGAGCTCTCCATCATATAAAGCTGGAGGCTTTTCATTTCTGCTTGATCATAGGCGTAAGCCGATTCACCGTTCTCCTCGCGACATGCGTTGATCTCTGTTGCCAAGGTTTTAACCTGGCCGCTTAAGACATCGAAATAGGGGAAGTCGCTGGCAATGCCAAGGCCATTACTACGAAAACAGTAACGATAGCCATGCCCATTGGAAAACGTGTCGGAGAGTCGTTTTTTTCCTTGTTGCGCATACTGGCTGTAGGGAGGAAGACCTGATGCTGTGACGGTGTTGCTCAGCGGGTGGTACTCCTCAGCATAACTTTGGAGTGACAGTGCAGGTGATTTTTTTAAAAAGTAGCTTTGTAGTTGCTGCTGGTGCTCTTTTGGGCTTGCCTGGCTGCTTAAGGCCACGGAGATGCACACTAAAAATAGGATAACAATATGAGATCTTTGCACCAAAGACTCCCTCTGTTTTAACGGCGTTATCATGGGGAAATGAGTGGGCTAGTGAATTTCAGCAGTCTGGTCATCTCTATTCCCTTGGTTATCAACCCAGCTTATTTTTATCATATCACCTGGGGTGCCTCCCTTGAATCGAAATGTGAAATAAGGGTTTTCCGCAACGGCGATGCCGAGTTGAGCCATTATTACCTGCTGTTTTTTATAAAAACAGCGTAACTCCTGGATGAAAATTTCCTCGGATTTTATGTTGGGCTGGCATTTTCCAGACTGCATCGGGTGTCGTACCAAAAGCCTGACTTCGGTGAAGTCTCCCTTCTGCTTAGCACGGATGGTGATACTCGATCTGTTCATTTTAAATACACCCCCCCTCGATGATTTTTATCTCTTTTTGTTGAGAGTAGAGGCCGTGGCTGGTTTTGATTACGGCGGTTACCGCACTGCCTCGAGAGAGCTTAAGGCGTGTTGCAACATATGGCATACCCAACGGGTCAAAATAAAAGGTGGCGGCCAGTGGCGGTCGGTTTTCAGCTACAAACAGGCTGATGCTCTGCACATCGCTCAGGGTTGTGCTGATGATTACGGGGATGCTCTCACCACTCTCGACACGCTTATCCAACTTCATATTGATCTTATCACTTGGCTGTCGTATTTCGTCGCCATAAAGTGCTACCAGTGCCTCTCCAATAGTACGAGCCGCAAACGCCTGTTTTGGCCACGCTGCAAATAGATTGTGGGGGAGTACTGCCAGGGGGAGGAGCGCGGCAATGCGCTTAATGAACTGACGACGAGAAAACGACATATTAGAGTTGGTAAATGAATTCGCTGATTTCAATGATTTCACTCTCCGTTAAAATACGATGGCGACCATAAGGGGGCATAATTGTATTGGGGTTGCTCAATGCCGGGTCACGAATAAAGGCCTGTAGCTGTTTTATATCAGGGAATTTTTGCGCTATCGCTTGAATGCTAGGGCCAATAGTACCGCTGTTTTGCGCACCGGGAAGCACATGACATGCGTGGCAATGACCCTTATTGCTATCCAGCGCCAACTGCTGGCCAACGCTACTCTCCGCATACACTGCCCCACCACAGAGAGACAACCATAAGCCCAGCAGTACCTGTTTGTGATTGATCATTGATGACACCTTTTTGAAATGGCATGAATAGATTACCCGATATCCTTGCTAACTCATTACCTTGTTTTTTGTACCCAATCGGTCACATCTGCCCTCTATGTGCCTCTTTCTGTGCAAGCGTGTCTCGATGTGAGGAAAAATCTAAATACGCTGAAGAGTTACGCTTTTCTACTTCACTTGTCGCTTCTCACATGCCACACAGGTATCGGTTTAAACAGTGACGGCTTTAAAGTTGTCACTGGGCCGGCTGCCATCCTGCTTATTATCAAGCCTGCGTGGCGGGAGGCCGATTATTTTATGATGAGGCGGTTGTTAATGTCTGATCTTATACCAGATAATCCCTAGCCATTCATGCAGCGCTTTGCGGCTGTTGTGCAACGCGTAAGAGGAGGGGCTGATCTGCATAAACCAGGGGTGCTCACTTTGTGTGGGCATGGTTGGGGCGGGTATTACGTTAATGCCTAGTTTTTCGAAGATTTCGACAGCGCGAGGCATGTGGCGGCTGGTGGTGACTAAAAAGACGTGATCGATGCCCAGGCTGTTGAGTATCTCTTTAGTATAACGTGCATTCTCTGCGGTGGTTTTACTGCTCTCTTCACGCACTACATCTTGGATATTGAAATCGCTGTTCAGCGAGTCGGCCATCACCTGTGCCAGTGTTTTCCCTCCCTGATCATGGACATCACCACCGGTAACAATAACCGGAAGTTGGGTCTGGCGGTGAATATAGGCGCCATAACGCAGGCGTACCAGAGTTTCTCGACCTACGGTGTCATCGTTGTATTCGGTTGCGTTACGGTATCGATCAGCAGAGAGAATGACAATAGCGGAAGCATTATAATGAGAAAGTGTGCCGGGTTCTAACGTGGGATAGATGTCGAGTGATTGATTTAAAAAATTAGCTACCAGGGGCGTACTCAGCAGATAGCCGAAAGTTAAGCTACTCCACAAGATGGTGCGAGCAGCTTTAGGGGCGCGTTTTAATAAAAACAGGCCGAGGGCGAAACCGAGCAGTATCACCCCCGGTGGGAAAATGATGTTCTTAATAATATAAGTTACAGACAGCTCCATGGTGGGTGTTATTCATTAACCCAGTCGCGAGGCTTCAGGTAGTCATCGTAGAGTTCGGCTTCGGCTGTGCCCGGCTCGGGATGCCAGTTATAGCGCCACTTTACCAGGGGAGGGAGCGACATCAGGATCGACTCGGTGCGGCCTCCCGTTTGCAGGCCGAAGAGCGTACCTCGGTCGAAAACAAGATTGAACTCCACATAACGACCCCGGCGGTAGAGTTGGAAATCACGTTCTCGCTCACCAAAGGGGGTCTCTTTGCGGCGGGCAACAATGGGGCGGTAAGCTTCGAGGTAGCTATCACCGATGCTCTTCATAATATTGAAGCAACGATCAAAACCCCCTTCGTTCAGGTCATCAAAAAATAGCCCACCAATACCCCGAGGCTCATCGCGGTGCTTGAGGTAGAAATAGTCATCGCACCAGGATTTTAGCTGGGGATAGAGTGTGTGGCCAAAGGGGTCGCAAGCGTGTTTGGCCTTTTGGTGCCAAGCTTTGCAATCCTCCTTGTTGCCATAGTATGGGGTCAGGTCAAAACCACCACCAAACCACCAGATGGGCGCTTCGCCCTCTTTTCGTGCGATAAAAAAGCGCACGTTGGCGTGTGATGTGGGCACATAAGGGTTGTTGGGGTGAATGACCAGCGAGACACCCATCGCTTCAAAGTCTCGTCCCGCCAGCTCAGGGCGGTGGGCGGTGGCTGAGGCGGGTAGCTGACCGCCAGAAACATGTGAAAAGTTAATGCCAGCCTGTTCAAATGCTTTGCCATCAGTAAGCACCCGGGTGCGACCACCGCCACCGAGGCCCGTCTCGCGGCTCCAGTTATCTTCAAAGAAACTGGCTTGACCATCTTCGGCCTCAATACCCGCGCAGATGCGATCTTGCAGGCCGAGGAGGTAGCTTTTTACTTGGTTAATGTCGGGCGCGCTCATGTAGATCCTTACCGTTCTTTCGAGAGTACTTGATTGGGCTGATAGGGTACCGAAAATGGAGTGGGATTGCGAGTGGTGAGAGTGCGTTAAATGCCGCAGATGCGAGTTATATCACGCGCATTAGGGTTTTGGCTTTATTTTAACTTATTGTTATTAAGGCATATTTATAGTTGGCATGACTATTGTATAGTATATATTGTCACCAGGTAATGTGCCCCTATGGCGAAAGCCAACACATTACCGAATGATAAGATTTATTGCGTTAGCAATGATTCTTCTCCTACTTATTTAAGGTCGTCTGCTACCCCCGTAGCACGCGGCCTTTTTTTTATCCGTAACCTCAACATCCTCATTTATCCCAGTAAACGGCGGACTTTCGATCATTTTTTCCTTGCGCAAGTGAAAGCCATCTCTCCTAGGAGGCTGTCGGACTGAGGTGATCGTAGCGAGGGAAAGCCATTTTGAGTCCATTTTTTTGATTGTTTGAGGCGAATATTGAGCATATTCAACGAAAATGATCGGAGAAAGGGGCCTGAATGGCTTTTCCGCAGTCGATTCACCCTAAGCCCGACAGCCTCCTAGGTGCTCCCCCCTATAAATTATCTTAGTTTTATGGGGTTAATGTGATTATACCGCAGTAAATCACCGTGTTATTTGTATGGCTATAACATGATGTATTTGTTTGTTTTTTTGTTAAATGCCGCACAAATGTGGCATATGGCGCGGTGCTGATTATCCATTAAACAAGTAACTTATTGAATTACTGGGTTATTTGTTTTTGGCACGCAGATTGTAATAGGTATAGTAACTTCAGGCGGACCCCTTTTCCTCCTTGGCGTATGCCACTCTTTCCGTCTGAAGTTGGGTTGTTAGTAGTAACGACTCTCCTCCTACTTACTAATTATTAGTATAAGGCCAGTAGCTCCCCCCCTTTTTTGCTACTGGCCATTTTTTTTGTCTACTTTATTCCCTGATGCCCACCCTATAGACCCTTCGTCGCTACTAGGAGGCTGTCGGGCTTAGGTGATCGTAGCGAGGGAAAGCTATTTTGAGTCCATTTTTTTGATCGTTTGAGGCGAATATTGAGCATATTCAACGAAAATGATCGGAGAAATGGGCCTGAATGGCTTTTCCGCAGTAGATTCACCCTAAGTCCGACAGCCTCCTAGCTAAAAGCATTTTGTATAAGCTGCTTAACAACTTGAGGATCGAAAGGCTTATCGCAAATGCCTGAAACACCGGATTGCTGTACTGCACTCAGTCGGGTGCCACTCTCTTCGCTGGTGACCATCAAAATCGGGATGGAGCGCTGGCTGCTGTGTTGGCGGATGTAGCGGGTGAGCTGCTCGCCATCCATTTCAGGCATGTTGTAATCGGTGACAACCAGATCGAAATAGGTGTCATTGAGCATCTTTGCCGCTTCAACGCCGTTATTGGCAGTAGTGATGCTTTCAATACCCAGGTTGGTCAGCACCCGTGAGATATGGCGACGTGCGGTGGCACTGTCGTCGACAACCAGCACGGCCAGATTGTCCACATCGATATCAGCTAAGGCATCTTCATCAACAACAATATGATCGAGGGTAGAGTAGAGTGCCCGTTTCAGGTCTGCCACTGCAAAAGGTTTGGGGAGAATGGCGACCACGCCGGCTTGGCGAAGCGGATCAAGCTCGGCAAACGAGGTTTCACTAGAGACCAGCATAAAGGGGATATCTTGCAGCCGTTGATGGCTGCGCATGGTTTGAACCAGTTTGGTGGCAGTGCTGTCGGGAAGGTACATACTGCTGACAACCAAGTCGGGTTGATTATCGAGCATATAACGCAGTGCCGAGGCCGCATTACCGACCACTTCAATCTTATTTAATTGCAGCGCGCTTAATCGCTCGCATAAAATTTTTGCCTGGGTATGGGAGGGCTCGACAATCAGTAGAGACAGGTCGTCTATTTTGAGTGATTCCATGCATGACCCCGTTATCAGTTTATCACCCTTAGATCGACCCGCACGGCAACACCTTTAGCCCCACGTTCAAGCTGTAGAAACCACTCCAAATAACGCAAAATGGCATCAAAGCATAAGGATTGCGCCAATGCCAAACTTCATCCTCCCATAACTACCGCCAAGCGATCATGACTGCCCTCAATTCTGAAGGTCAGCGACAGCCCGGCCCTCGCGGGTTGGCCCTTGCCATTCGCTAGTCGTTATCGTCTACTAACAACACGGTGTTCGACGGTGATCTTCCTACAGAGGACTTTCACCCCATTAGTTCATGCCCATGCTGGGCGTACACAAGGCGCTCGTTCGGACGCAAACTGCGCTGCGCTTCGTTTGCGCCGCACAGCTTGGTCGTTAGCTGAAATAAATATCCTCAATTTGGGAGCTAGCTTCCCCTTAATAATCCCCAAGAGCACAAGGAGCACGGCGAGCACAGCTGAGCACCACGAAACCGTGAGCACTGCGGAAAATCTATAACCTATTGAATTTGATGCCTAGTTAACTGAGATAGTTTGTAAATATAATTATTTTAGCGGCTTTGTGACTATTAACTAATTGAATAACAAGGGAAAAAGTATAAACTTATTCCTAAGTTGGCTTGATTATGTTTACACCAAAGTGTGCAGCCTCCAAAACTCTACCTTTTAGCCAACCCTCATTTATATAAAGGGCTTAGGTATGAATTTAAAACAAAAACATAAGGGGTCAATAAAAAAATTAAGCATGCAATAGATTGCTAAATACATTATGTACAGACTTGACCCCTTAACGACCCCTTAACACGCTTCACATACCAACGGCAAACAGTTTTCTTAACACCCTGTTTTTGAATGTATTCAATATATCGATCCCAGAATCGGGCAACGGCATGATCGATTATTGACTTGGACTTGTGATTATCCATATGTTAGCGTCCCTGCCATATAGGTGG